>NZ_BAABGZ010000072.1:0-86171 GCF_039541835.1 Hymenobacter saemangeumensis
AGTCGGTCGCCGCCAACCTTTGCTCCTGAGCAGGCCCCCCTGATGCTTTCACCAGCAACAGGGGGGCCTCTCCCGTTTTAGGGGGTTTATTATTTCCTCCTGTTAAGAATACGGATTCTTGGTAGTGCATTGAGTTTCGTTAAAGAATTGACCGCTTAAGGAGCTGGTGAATTTAGTCAGTCTTTAATTATTGACTGACAACGGCTTATCTGTTTCAAACATGGGCGTAGTAATTTTAGCTGCTTAACATCATTTGTCACACATGCAGTTGACTTATCCTTGGTTCCTACTAGGCTTATTCGCTATTGCAATACCTATAATTATTCACTTGCTGCAGCTGAGGAAGCCGCAGCGGCTGCTTTTTACCAATACAGGGTTTATCAGAGAGGTAGAACTGATAAATGTGCGGCAGCGAAAGGTGCAGCAGCTATTGATATTGCTTGCACGAGTTTTAGGAGTAGTGGCCCTGGTGTTGATGTTTTGCCAGCCCTTCATTCCAGCGCGAGAGGAGGGTAAGCCATTGGCTGCGGGAGTAGATATGCTAGTAGATACCTCACCGAGTATGCAGGCCGAGGGTAAGGAAAGTATGCCATTGTGGCAATCGGCAGTGGATGATGCTCGTCAATTGGGGCGTGCTTATCCTAAGTCTACCCGGTTCCGTCTTTTGGGCCATGGGAAGTCGGTATTGATACCGGCTGCCTATCAGGCCAAGCTTGATGAGCTTAAGCTGGGGGCGCAGAAACTGCCACGTATGGATGAGCTTGGAGCTGAGCAGGCTGCTGCAAATGCCCTTTACATCTTGTCGGACTTCCAGAAAAGTCAGGTTGATGCGACGAGCATTGGCAAGCTGGGGCAGAGCCGGGAAATAGTTTTGGTGCCGAAAGTGGCCAGAGCAGTTGGTAACGTGTATGTTGATAGCGTTTGGCTAAGTGATGCCTTTGTCCGCCGGAAAACGAATATGCCGCTGCATATACGGTTAAGAAATGGGGGAAGCAAGGTGGTTAACGACTGCCCGGTAAAGGTTTTTCTGGGCAAGCGTCAGGTTGCTGCTTTCCGGGCAACTGTAGAGCCAGGAAAGGCAATGGCAGCGGTAGTTCAGATTCAGGTGGAGGCAGAAACCACTGAGCTGGGGCGGGTGATGACGGAAGATTCTCCTCTCACCTTCGACAACACCTACCATTTTACCTTACAGCCCGCGGCTGCTATTGCTGTACTCGAAATAGGAAATGAGCCAACCGCTGAGGCGCTTTACCGAAATGAACCATTGTTCAGCTATTCTTTTGCCAAGATGCAGGGCTTGAATTATGGAGCCCTGCGGAAAGCAAATCTGGTGTTGGTGAATGGGCTGCCTCAACTAGATGCAGGGCTTCAAGATGGATTGCAGGATGTTGTGAAAAGGGGGGGAAGCGTGGTAATTGTGCCACCAGCAGCTAGCAATGGGCGCAGCTCATACCAGGCCTTGTTTACCAAGCTTGGACTTGGCACTGTGCAATGGGAAAAGGCAGCTGCAGGCAGTCCGGAGCTGAGAGAGGTGGCGATGCCCAGTGCACAAGAGCCGTTCTTTCGGGACGTGTTTGGGGCCCAGCAGCGAGCGGTTACTATGCCTAAGGCCGCTCCGGTGCTGCGCTGGTCGCGCACGGGAACAGACATTCTGCGGATGAAAGACGGCGAGAGCTACCTGGCGGCATTTCCCAGCAGCGCAGGCAGGGTCTATGTGTTTTCGGCGCCTTTGCTGAAAGAATACGCTGATTTTACCAACCACGCCCTATTTGTGCCGGTAATGTACCGCATGGCCATGCTCAGCTATCGAAACGAGCAGCAGCCGGCATACCGCCTTAGCCAGGCTATGGTGTTATTGGATTTGCCCGGGCCAGCCAACCCGGCTGGTGAGCCCAACGATGCGGCAAGCATCCGGCTGGTTAAAGACAGCCTGGTATTGATACCTGGACAGAAAGTGCAGGGGCAGCAAGCCAAGCTGGAGCTACCGGCTGGCATGAATGTACCGGGCTTCTATGAAGTTCGGCAGAATGGTAAGCTGTTGACTACCCTGGCGTTTAACCAAGATAAGCGCGAGTCGGAGCTGTCGGCCTATTCAGCGGAGGAGCTGCGCCAGCAGATTGCGCCGGAACAGAAAAATATACGGGTACTGGAAGCCGACCCAGGCGGCGCAGGGGTGGCCCAATTGGGATTGCAGCAAAGCGGGGTTCCGCTCTGGCGTTACTTTCTGCTATTGACGCTGCTATGCCTGCTGGCTGAGGCCGCCCTGATACGTTTTGGAAAAAAGGCCCGTCCAAAGCAGCAAGCAGTGGCCGCGTAGCTGGTGGAGAAGGCCGGTCAATAGGCTTTGGATGCGGGACAGCTAGTATCTTTCGGCCTTATTTCCATCCAAGATATGCCTCAGAAGGACACCTTACAGTCGAAAGACCTTGCGCTTCCCAGTCGTTTTCGGGTGATGCTGCAACAAGCCATCCGCTACGGAGTGGGTATAGGTATTTTGTGTGCTTTGTGGCTGGTAGGCTTGCATCTGACCGATAACAATGCATTCGGTCCTAAGCGGGTGTTGCTGTATTTTGCTGTACCAGTTGCCGTTGTGCTTAGTCAATGGTCGCTAAGGCGGGCGATGCCCGGAGGCAAGCCCGGCCTTTTGCGGGCATTGGGAATGGGGGCGTTAACCACCGTGATGGCAGCGACCCTGGTGGCGCTTGGGGTAATTGCCTTGGGTAAAATAGCGGGTGAGCCGGCCCTGGAGCGCAACCGTCGGGAGATGATGTACCTGGCCCGGGCTGACAGGAAAGCCATGGTAAAGCAGGCCGGCAGTGAGGAAGGATACAACCGGCAAATGGCCTATTGGGCACAGCTTTCGGCTCAGGATATCGCGCAAAATGACTTTAGCAAAATTCTACTGCTGGGGTTAATATTTGCAGTGCCGGGTGGCATTTTCTTTCGGGAGTAGGCTGCTCTGACACTTCATTTCACTCTTTTACTCTTGGTTATGGAACCAGTTGCTTCGCCGGTTACGCCGGTTTCGGTTGGGGTGCGTTATGGCCTGCTCACCGGGCTGGCCAGCATCATCTTCTCTTTTATCCTGCTGGCGACTGATAACAGTCAGTCCTCACTCCGGTGGCTGGGGCTGGTTATTACCATAGGAGGTATGGTGCTAGCCCATAACGAATTCAAAAAGCACAACCAGGGCTTCATGAATTACGGACAGGGGCTGGGTATTGGAACGGTTATGAGTGCGGTAGGCGGGGTACTAAACACCGTGTTCAGCTACGTGTACATGACCTTCATTGAGCCGGGCTATATGGCGCGTATTATGGAGCAGACCCGGGCGAAAATGGAGGAAAACGCCGGGTTGTCCGAAGAGCAAATCGACCAGGCCATGGCGATGACGGAAAAGTTTAGCGGGGGCGGGTGGCTGCTGGTTTTTGGCATTCTGGGCTCGGTGCTGTTTGGTTTTATCATTGCGCTGTTGGTTTCGGCCATCACCAAAAACTCCCGTCCCGAGTTTGACTAAGCCGAGCCAAGTATTTCCGGTGGAGCTTTCCATCGTGATTCCCCTGCTGAACGAAGCAGAGTCGCTGCCGGAGCTGACGCGCTGGATTGCGCGGGTGCTGACGGCGCAGGGCCTGAGCTACGAGGTACTGCTGATTGACGACGGCTCGACCGATGCCTCCTGGGAGGTGATTGAAGAGCTTTCTGCGGAGGACACGACGCTGCGCGGCATCCGCTTCAACCGCAACTATGGTAAGTCGGCGGCCTTGAATGTGGGCTTTGAGGCGGCTGTTGGCCGGGTAGTATGCACCATGGATGCCGACCTGCAGGACTCGCCCGATGAGCTGCCGGAGCTGTATCGCATGATAACCGAAGACGGTTACGACCTGGTAAGCGGCTGGAAGCAGAAGCGCTACGACCCACTGTCGAAGACTATTCCGACCAAGCTCTTCAACGGCGCGACGCGCTGGATTTCGGGTATTCAGCTGCACGACTTCAACTGCGGGCTGAAGGCCTACGACCAGCGCGTAGTGAAGGCCATTGAAGTGTACGGGGAAATGCACCGCTACATTCCCGTGATTGCGAAGTGGAACGGCTTCCGCAAGATTGGCGAGAAGGTGGTGCAGCATCAGGAGCGCAAGTACGGCGTCACGAAGTTTGGGCTGGAGCGGTTTATCTATGGGTTTCTGGACCTGGCCAGCATCACGTTTGTGAGCCGGTTCCGGCGGCGGCCCATGCACTTCTTCGGCACGCTGGGCAGCCTGTCGTTTTTTATTGGTATGCTGCTCACGCTGTGGCTGACGGGGGAAAAGCTCTACCTGTCGATGCACAACCTGCGGGCCCGGGGCGTAACGGAGCAGCCTTTGTTCTTCTTGTCGCTGGTGGCGGTGATTGTGGGCGTGCAGCTTTTTCTGGCCGGCTTTCTGGCCGAAATGGTGCAGCTCAATGGCCCGCGTAGAAACGATTACTTAGTCAGGGAGCGGATTCGGTAAGGGAAAAAGTGAGGTTGAGCGCGACTGGCACTACTCTTGTAATGCGGATTTCAGACGGGGCTACTGCCCGTGACAAATAAGTTCCATTCCTCACTTTTTTTCTGATGAAAACATTGTACACCTGGGTTGTGCTGGCTGGTGCCGGACTCCTGCCTGCCTGTACCGTTCACTACCACGGCGTAGGACCCGACGGCCGTACGCGCGTAGTCAATCATTACCACACCGACACCGTGTACGTGCAGAGCACCAATACGACGGTAATAACCCAGCCCGGCGTGGTGGGTGGCCCACGGGGTGGCTATGCCGGCAATGGCCCGGTACGCGGCGGCTACGGGCAGCCGGGAAGCGTGCAGACGCCCCCGCCCGGTAACTACCCGCCCCCGCGCAACAATGGCGGCATCCGGACGCCCCCGGCCGGGCAGCCCGGCCCGTCGCCAGCTGGCAGCAACAACCCCAACCCGCCAGTGCGCAACCCCCCCATTCGTACCACGCCCCCCGGACCGGTGCGTAACCCGGGTAGTGGTACTACCCCCGGCACGGGAAGCCAGACGCCAGGCGGCACTGGCACTACGGCCGGAACCGCAACGCATGCTCCATCTGGCGGGGCACCACAGGGCAGCAACAGCCCGGCACCGGGCAGCACAGCAGGCGGAGGTGGTAGCGGCGGGCAGGCCCCGCAGGGCTACACTACCGGCGGCATCAAGCCCATTCCGACGACGTCGACACCGGTTCCGCCTACCTCAGCCCCCATTGGAGCAAGTGGAGAAACGCCGGGCCCGCGCACTGGCGGTATAAAGCCGGTGCGGCCGACGAAGTTCCCGACCGAGCCCGTGGCAACCCCGGCAAGCGAGTACCCGACGGGCGGTATCAAGCCTATTCCGGGGAGCACTGCCAGTGGCAGTGTAGCAGTAGCCAGCACTCTCAGTGAAGATACGCCTCATAATTTCCAGACCGGGGGCATCAAGCCGATACCGGGGGGGCAAAGCGCACCGGCAGGGGAGGTGCCCACGACCCCGGGTACTGGCGCCCCGGCTGAAATGCCTGGAACGGAAAATCCCGGTAATGGCGGTGGCACGCAGGCCGTGCCGGCGCTGATGTTTGCCAAGATGCCCTGCCGCGGCACGTGCCCTGCCTATACGGCAACGGTATGGCCCAACGGGCGGGTGGTGTATGTGGGGCAGCACAACGTGCCGCGTGTCGGAACGTACGAGCTGCGGCTGGACCCGTCGGTGGTGGCCGACATTCAACGCCAGGCCCAGGGCCTGGGCTTTGGCGAACTGCAGGCCAGCTATGCCAGCGGCAACACCGATATTCCGGCCACGATGCTGACCATATACAGCGCCAGCGGCAGTTCCAAGACGGTGAGCGTGGAAGACACTGCCCCGGCCGAGGTGCAGGCCCTGTTTGATAACATCCACGGTACGCTGAGCCAGCTGGTGGCCAACAGCGAATACTCGGAGGAAAAGCCCCGGAACCGCAAGTCCCGGTAAGCCGACCTTATCCCGACGCGGGTAGCAAAGCGCCCGGCCATGGTTTTGGCCGGGCGCTTTGCTACCCGCTACCTTTAACGGCTGCATGAAGATTATAATTATTGGCCCGGCGTATCCCCTGCGCGGCGGGCTGGCTACTTACAACGAGCGGCTGGCCCGGGCTTTTCAGGCGGCCGGTGATGAGGTGCGCCTCCTGACGTTTTCGCTGCAATACCCCGACTTTCTGTTTCCGGGGCAGACGCAGTTCAGCACCGAGCCGGGGCCAATCGACCTGGAGATTGAGGTAAGCCTGAACTCGGTAAACCCGCTGTCGTGGCTGCAGGTAGGGCGGCGGCTGCGCCGCGAGCGGCCCGACCTGGTGGTGTTCCGCTTCTGGCTGCCGTTTATGGGCCCGGCCCTGGGCACGGTGGCGCGGCTGGTGCGCGGCAACGGGCACACGCGCTGCGTGGCCATTACCGACAACGTGATTCCGCACGAGCAGCGGCCCGGCGACCGGCCGCTGACGCGCTATTTTCTCAGCGCCTGCGATGGGTTTGTGAGCATGAGCCGCTCGGTGCTGGGCGACCTGCAGCGCCTGGGCTTCGGGCAGAAGCCGGCGCTGTACCGGCCGCACCCGTTGTACGACAACTTCGGACCCATAAAGCCCAGGGCGGCGGCGCTGGCCCAGCTGGGGCTGGCGGCTAACACCCGCTACCTGCTGTTTTTTGGCTTCATCCGGGCATACAAGGGGCTGGATGTATTGCTGGAAGCTTTTGCCGACGCCCGGCTGGCTGGGTTGCCCGTCAAGCTCATTATTGCCGGAGAGTTTTACGAGGATGCCGCCCCTTACGAAGCCATAATTCAGCAGCACCAGCTGGAAGGGCGCCTGGTGCGGGCCACCGATTTTATCCCGAATGAAAAGGTGGCCGACTACTTCTGCGCGGCCGACCTGGTGGTGCAGCCCTACAAGAATGCCACCCAGAGCGGCGTGTCGCAGATAGCCTACCACTTCGAGCGGCCCATGCTGGTAACCGACGTAGGTGGCCTGGCCGAGCTGATTCCCGACGGAGAAGTAGGCTACGTAGTGCCGCCCAATGCCCGTGCCATTGCCGATGCTTTGGTGGATTTCTGCACCCACCCGGAAAAGCAGGCTTTTTTTGAGGAAGGCACCCGGGAAGTAAAAAAGCAGTTTTCCTGGGAAGTGATGGTGGCGGCGCTCAAGGAAGTGGCAGAGAAGGCAATTAAAAATTAAAAATGAAGAATTAAAAAGGCAAAGGGCCCGGCTGTCGTGAGGCGCAGCCTGGATAGTATATTCGTTTGGTTCAACGAGTTCCTTTCCGGCAATGTCTTCTTCCATTTTCCTTCGATTCAATGCGGTGGCCTTGCTGGCCGGGGGCCTGCTCGCGCCCGCCGCCGCACAAACGGCCCGCATTGCCCACCTCAGCCACGGCGGGAGTGCGGAAACGCTGGATGCGGCCGCGGATAATTTCGGGCTGGGCGACGCAGTATTCTTTGTTGACAGTATCCGCTTGCTTTCGGATACCACGGCACTAGAGTTTGGAAGCTGGCAGGGGGTTATGATAAAGAAGGAGCAGTCCAAGGAAAGAGTACGTACGCTTAAATTTTCCAGCCGGCAAGTAGGCCATAGCCAGGTATCAGCTAAAAGCTACGTTGAGCAGACGGCTCGCTTCCATCCGAAGCTGAAAATCCTGGCCTACGACACGCTGCCTCCGGTACTGAAAAAGCAGAAAGCAAAGCGCAAAAAGTCTGCTTACCTGCCCGCCGTGCCCACCCCGCCCCAACACCCCGGCCTGGGGCTGGGCGTTGCGGTGCTGCTTACCCTGGCCGGGGCCGGCTGGCTGCTGGGCGGTCCCGACCGCCGGCCCCTGGCGGACCCGGCCCGTGGCTAAAGCCTGCCGGGCTTTTCTGACTCAGTGTATTTTCGGGGGCTGCCCACTAACTGTTTTCGTTATGAAATATCTATTCGCTGCTGCGCTGCTTTCCTTGCTGGCGTCTCGTCCGGCCATCGGTCAAACGGCCCGCATTGCCCACCTCAGCCACGGTGGGAGTTTGGCTACGCTGGCACCGGAGTTGGATAATTTTGGGGAGCCAATACCGTATTTCGCCGTGGACAGTGTCCGTTTGATTTCGGACAGCACTGCACTGGAATACGGAGAATGGCGCTGGGCATGGAGGACTGAGCAGGAAAAGGAGAAGATGCGGACGCACAAGTTCTCCAGCCGGCAGGGAGGCGCCGCCCGGGCCTCGGCCAGAAGCTACGTTGAGCAGACGGCCCGCATCCATCCGAATCTGAAAGTCCTGTCCTATGATACGCTGCCTTCGGTGCCGGCTCCGGTGCCGAAAAAGCAGAAAGCCAAGCGCAAAAAGGCGGCTCTACTTATGCCGTTGCCGGCCGAGCCGCCCCGGCCGTATGGCCTGTGGCTAAGCGCCGCCTTTATTCTGACGCTGGCCGGAGCCGGCTGGCTACTGAGCGGGCCCGACCAGCGGCCCCGCACACTTCCAGCCCATGCCTGAGGCTGGTCGGGCTTTTCTGCGGCGCTGGCTGCTGCTGTTTGCGGGGCTGCTGGCCCTCACATCGCCTTTCCAATACCGGGTGCTGCCCAGCCCGGGCGCTTGGCTGCGGCCAGTACTGGAAGCCGGGCTGGGCGCCGTAGCCGGCCGCTGGCTTCCCAACCAAAGCGCCGCGCTGTTTTCCGACTCGCCGGGCCTGTACCTGTACGCGGCCCTGCTGCTGGCAGCCACAGCGCTGGCGGCGGCTTTCTGGCTATGGCTAAGCCGCCGCCGCCTCGCCACAGAAGCCCGGCTCTGGTACTTGCTGCACACCGGGGCGGCCTGGTTTCTGGCTTTGCACCTGCTCGAATACGGCTTCGACAAGGTGTTCAAGCACCAGTTTTACCTGCCCGAGCCCAACACCCTGTACACGCCGCTGGGACAAATGACGCCGGACCTGGCGTACTGGAGCGTGATGGGCGTGTCGCGCTTCTACAGCGTTTTCGCGGGGCTGACGGAAGTAGGAGCGGGTCTGCTGCTGCTCTGGGGCCGCACCCGGCTGCTGGGCGGCCTGCTTGCCCTGGCCGTGCTGGCCAACGTGGTTGCACTGAATATCGGCTTCGACATCTCGGTGAAGCTGTGGTCGGGCTTTCTGCTGGGGCTGGCGGCGTTGGTGGCGTCGCCGGGGATGGGCACCCTCTGGGCCGGGCTGGTGCGGGAGCAGTGGCGGGCCCCGGTCCGGCCCCGGCGGCCGCTGGGCTGGCCTGGGCGGGCAGTGGGGGCGGGGCGCGGCCTGCTGCTGGGCCTGCTGCTGCTGGAAACGGCCGGCCCCTTTGCGCAGACAGGCACTTTCAACGATGATGCCGCCGCGCGCCCGCCCCTGCACGGCGCGTATGCAGTTACCGCGGCCTTGCCGGCACCTTCGGCAGGCGCGCCGCTGCGGCTGTTTGTGCACCGGCGGGGCTACCTCATCACCCAGGCCGCCGATGGGCAGCTGCACGACTACCGCCTGCGCTACGCCCCGGGGCAGCTGCTGCTCAGTTCCCGGGCGCGGACAGATACGCTGGCCTACACCAGCGACAGCGCCGGCCTGCACCTGACTGGCACACTGGACGCCGCCCCCGTGCGCTGGCTGGCCCGACCACTGCCCTGGCGCCAGCTGCCGCTGCTGAGGGGCGGGCACTGGACTACCGGACCAGCAGAATAGCGTGTAAAAATGTTGTGACACTTGATGCTGTGACACTTTGAAGTGTCACAGCATCAAGTGTCACAACATTTCATTGACGTTCTTGCCGCTTAACGCCAGCTCATTCCTTTGCTATGCGCATCTTCTCAAACCATCGGGGGCCCAGCCCCTCCCACAACGCCACCCAGCTAGTGCGGGCGCACCTGGGCCTCACCCAGCAGGATTTGGCCCGTCTCATGCAAGTGTCGCGCACGGCCGTGGCCATGGACGAGCGGGGCGAGCGGTACTTGCCCTGGCCAAAATCGAAGCTGCTGCACGACTTGTGCACGGTGCTGCCCACACCGCATGGGTCTGCCCCGGTACCGGCAGTGCCTGCCCCGGTACTGTCGGCGGCCGACCGCAAGGAGCTGGACTGGCGGCGGCGCACCATTGCCCTGGAAGTATTCCCGCTTGAGCAGAAGCTGGCCCGTGTGGAGGTGCGCCTGGCCCAGGCCCGGCTTTGGCAGCAGGCCCTGCCCGCTCTGCGTGCAGCCTTCCCGGCGGAGGATGCCCGCGCCCAGCGCTGGCTGGATTACTTCGAGGCAGAAGCTGCCGCGACGTTGAGCACCGACAGCGGCCAGCCCGCGCTGTTGAAGCTGCGGCTAGCTACGGTGGCGTTTGAGCTGGCCGAAATCGACTGGCTGCTGGCGGGTGGGTGATTTCGTGAAGAGGTTGGTGGCATTACGAAACGCCGCCTTGGCAACCGAAGGTCGGCGTAGCCAATCCATCCTGTTCTCAGCGACCAGCCAGATAATGTGAAAAGCCCCAACGCCTGGTCTAGCGTTGGGGCTTTTCGTTTGTCACACCCTTAGGTTTTGCGCTAAGCGAGGAAGGACTGCGGCGTTCCGCTGCGCTCTACTCGCAATGACACGTTTTTTTGCTCATTGCTCATTGCTCATTTCTCATTGCCATCGGCACGCTTTCCCGCACAGCCTGCAGTACCTTCTCCGCCGGTAAATCTTCCATGCAGCTGGTGCCGTAGCGGCAGCTGCCGCGGTAGAAGCACTCGCACTGCTTGTTGGGCTGCACCAGCTGGCCCCGGTCGTAGAGGTCGAATTCGTGAGGGTTGAAGATGTTGTTCATCAGAATGGTGGGCTTGCGCAGGGCGATGCTGATGTGCATGCCCATGGTTACCTGGGTCACGATGCCGTCCATCTGGTGCATAAGGTTGATGAACTGAGGCAGGGGGAAGGTGCCGAGGTAAGTGGCGCCGGTGGCCGCGTTCAGCACGCGGTTGCGGGCATCTTCGGCCTCGCCGCCGAGCAGCACGGGCACGTAGCCGGCGGCCTGCAGGCCCTGGATAAGGGTTATCCACTTCTCGTCGCTCCACAGGCGGGTGGTCCACCTATCGCCGCAGCCGGTGTTGAGGCCGATGCGCGGGCCGGTGGCGGCGGGCAGCAGGCTCCAGTCGTAGCCTTTGTCGGCGTGCGTGTCGAACACGTACTCCTCGCCGCGGAAGTCGAAGCCGCAGAGCTCGAATATCTCCTGCACGTAGGGCTTGGTGTTGGCCAGGCTTACCTGATCGAACACGCCGGTGAGGAATTTGTGGTTGGCCAGCTCGTTCTGGGGCCAGGCCACGCCGTCGTGGGGGCGCAGGGCGTAGCCAAACTTCTGCCGGGCGTTGATGGTGTTGAGCAGGGCGCAGGCTTCCTTTTCCTTGTCGAGGTTGATGACCACCTCAAACTCCCGGGCCTGCAGCTGCAGGGCGGCGGCAAAGTCGAACTTCAGCACTTCCTCAATCTCGCCCTGGGGCAGGATGGCCGGCGTGAGCGTAAGCCAGGTGATGGCGCAGCCGGGGTATTCCTGGCGCAGGCGCCGCAGCAGGGGCGTGGTGCGAATGACGTCGCCGATGGCGCCCAGCTTAATGAGCAGGATGCGGCTGGTAACGGGCGAGTACACGGGGCAGCCTTCGCACACGTAGCCGTGCTCCTTGTTGGGCCGGCAGGGCAGGTCGCCGCGGAAGTGGCGGCAGTCGGGGTTGACGAGGACGTTGTTGAGAAGCTGGGGCAAGGGAAGCGGGGCAGATGAAGCGGTAAAAATAGCAGAAGCCGGCAGCAAAGCCCAGCCGAGCGCCGCCGTCGGCCAGGGGCGACGGCGGCGCTCGCACTACGAAACAAAACTCTTCAGGGAATGCAGAGAGGAACGCCGGTATTGCGCTCGCTGGTGCCGCTAGCAGGGGCAGGACTCCGTGGAGTCGGCTTTTACAGCGGTTACCAGGCTTCTGCGGGAATCGGCTGCTTAGAGCGCCATGTTGAATCTGCCGTTGGTAATGGCTTTCGGGGGAGCGGTGCTGCCGCTCGAGCGGTCCTCTGCCACGTAGCTGAAGGTGCCGCTAATGTTGGACGAGGACACACTGCTCACCGTGACCGTGCCGCTGGTGCTGAAGTAGCCGTTGCTGGAGGTGCTGTTGAGGTCTACATCTACGTACGCTGCAAAAAGCTCGTTGGCAGCGCCGGTGGGAGCAATAATACGGTAGGTGCCAACGGCCAGCGGCAGACCTTTGATGTCGACGCCGGTGCTGCGGGTGCGGCTGGTGGTGAAGGCGCCTACGATTTCAACGGTATTGCCGGTGATTTCCCGACGAGTGCTGGTGGCAGTTACATTGCTGCCGTCAACGGTCCAGGCCATGCCCGTGAAGGGTGCGGTGGAGGTGCTGGATGAGCAGCCAGCCAGCGAGGAGATGGCGAGGGCAAGCACAAGGGCGCGGAGAGAGCGTAAGGAATGCATCATAAAGTAAACAAAAAGATATAAAAAAGACAGGTCCACACGGGGAAGCTTCTAAAGGTAGGGGCTGCTACAAGCCTGCCACTATCAATAGCGTAAAGCGGTTGATATTTCCTGGGATAAGAGGCCAGTGTTTCCAAGCCTGGGCCAAGCCTATTCCACCACGAGGCGGGCCGTGGCATTGCCGCAGCGCAGCAGGTAGAGGCCCGGGGCGAGGCCGTGCAGGTCGAGGCGGGTGGTGGTAGCGCGGGCGGGGAGGGTGGCGCGGCGAACTTCGCGGCCCAGGGCATCGAGCAGCACGGCGGAGCGGGCGGCGGGGGAAGCGGGAAGGGTAAGTGCGGCCAACCCGTGGGCGGGGTTGGGAGAAACCAGCAGCCCAGGCTGGGCCTGGCCCGGGCTGTTCGCGGTAGGGGTGTTGTCGAGGATGGAAGTGAGGAAGCCGCTATAGTTGCCAGAGCTGCCAGCGGGAGTAGTGACGACCTGATTGCCAAAGGTGGCCGAGGCATAGAGAAGGCCGCCAACGTAGAGGGTGCTGCCGCTAATAGCCAGAGTGTTGGCGAGGTCGTGCCCCCGGCTGCCTCCCGCGTGCTGGGCCCAGTCGACGCTACTGGTGCTGCCGGCATCACTGAGCCGGGCCACGAAAATATCCCGAAAGCCGGCCGTTGTAAAAACGGTGCTGCCAAGGCTTACTGTGGGGCTAGCAAAAAAACCGGCCAGATATACCCTGGAGCCTGCTGCCGTTACATCGAGCACATACGTTTCGCCAAAGCCAAGGGCTTGCTGCGCCCATTCAAAGGTGCTGGTGCTGCCTGCGTCGCGGAGCTTGGCCACAAACCCCTGCCGGCCGTTGGCTGCATTGGTCAGCGTGCTGCTGCCGTAGCTCACAGTAGGCCCCACGAAGTAGCCGCCGATATAAACGCTGGGGCCGGACACGGCCAACGAGCTTGGCCAGTCGGTGTAATTGCCCCCGGCCCGTTGTGCCCATACAAAGCTGCCGGAGCTGCCATCATCGCGGAGCTTGGCCACGAAGATGTCGTCGTCGAGGTGGGAGTTGAGCAAGGTGAAAGGGCCCAGGGTAATCGACTGGCTGGCGAATGGTCCGGTAACATACACGCTAGTGCCCTGCACGGCCACAGCGGTGGCATCGTCCCAGTTGCTGCCACCGCCGCGCTGTCCCCACACAAAAGCGGCGCTGGGTCCATTATCGGTCAGCTTGACTACGTACATGTCGCTACCAGAACTGGCCAGGCTGAGGCTGCCAAACGTTGCCGTTGGCCCCCCGATGGTGCCGGCTACGTACACGTTGGGGCCGCTCACGGCGATGCTGGTGCCTAAGTCGTCGGTTCCACTCCCGGCGCTCCGGGCCCAGGCAAAGGTGCTGCTGTTGCCGGCATCGGTGAGCTTGGCAATGAAAATGTCATTGCCGCCGGCAGTGGTGAGCGTGCTGCCACCGAAGGTGATGGTAGGCCCGGCAAAGGTGCCGACTACGTAAATGCTGCTCCCCTGGGTCGCCAGGCTACAGGAGAATACCCGGGAACTTCCGCTGCTTTGCTGGGCCCAGAGGTAGCGCCCGGCTGCCGGACTCCACTTTGCCACGAACATTTCCTGGGTACCCGATGAGCCGACGGTAAGCACCGTGCCCCCAAAGCTGACGCGCTGGGTAAACACCCCGGCAACGTACACATCACCGGCGGCATCGGCCGCGATTTTATGTACGTAAAAGCTGCCCGTCGACGAGGCATCGGCGGTAGTAACCGTTTGCCAGGCTGGCGCCTGGGCCAGCGCTCCCACCCCAGCCAACAGGCTATACAGGAAGAAAAGCCAACCTGCGCTGATGCTCATATGAATCGATTTCATGAGAGATGGAGTAGTATCATAGTGCCAGAGGCTGAAAGCGTGCTCCCACAGCCAATGCGGGGCCGAATGGGCCGGCCAAGCGTAGCCAGGACCTCACCAGCGCTAGTACCGGGCGGGCTAGTCCACTACAAGACGGGCCGTGACGGGGCCGCAGCGCAGCAGGTAGAGGCCAGGGGCAAGGCCGTGCAGGTCGAGGCGGGTGGTGGTAGCGTGTAGCGGCAGCGTGAGCCGATTAACCTCCTGCCCCAAGGTGTTGAGCACTTGCACCAGGCGGACACTGCCGGCCGCTGGCAGGGTAAGCGTGGTGAAGGCATGGGCCGGGTTGGGGCTCAGGAGTGGTGTGTAGCCGTCGGCCAGCTCCACTGGCTGGTTGCTGGTAGGCCCTTGCATGGTGAAGCTGGCCACGCTGGTGGTAGCGCCGCCCGCGCTGCTGAGGCTGACAGGGCCGCTGCGCGCACCGGAGGGCACGAGGATGTTGCTAATTTGTGTACCAGCCGAGTTGATGGCAAAGCCGCTGCTGACCGTGTTGTTGCTGGTACCGGAAAAGGTAATCAGGGTGGTGCCTTGCAGGTTGGTGCCCCGCAGCGTAATGGGCGTGCCGCTGTTGCCGGCCGCCGGGCTGATGGCATTGAGGGTGGGCAGCTGGGGCCGGCCCAGCAGCACGCTCACCGTATGCGAGTCCAGGTTGCTGGCTACGATGTCGGCTATACCATCGGCATTTATATCACTGATGGCAATGTTTTCGGGGCGGGTGCCGCCCGTAGCGTAGCCCACGGCCGGCGCAAAGCCACCCGCGGTGAGGCCCAGCAGCACTTCGGCCTCGCCGGTGTTGCTGTTTACCGTTAAAATATCGGCCAGCACATCGCCGTTGAAGTCGCCCACCGCCACGCTGGCCATGTTGCTGCTTGGGCTGATGGGGTAAACAACCAGGGGGGCGAAGCCCCCCCCATTTTGCCCGGCCAGCACGGCGGCGGTATGCGGGTAGGAGCTGATACCCACAATATCAAGGTGGCCGTCGTGGTTCACGTCGGCCAGGGTTACGGCGTAATAATAGGTAGTGCCAGTGCTGTACAGCGTGGCTGGGCCAAAGCCGCTGGCCTGGCCCAGCCACACGCAAATGGCGGAATTTCCCGGCAGGCCGGCTACAATGTCGAGCCGGCCGTCGCTGTTTACATCGCCCAGCGCTAGGCCGTAGAGGGAGCCGGCGCTGCCGCTGGAGTAAGTGAGGGCCGGGGCAAAGCCACCGGCCTGCCCCAGAAGCACACTTGCCGTGCTGGAGGCGCTGTTGGTAAGCACAATGTCCAGGCGGCCGTCGTTGTCAACGTCGCCCAGGGCCACGTTGCTCACGATGCTGCCGCCCGAGGGATAAAGCCGGACGGCCCCGAAGAGGCCATTGGCTTGTCCTAGCAACACCCCGGCCGTATTGGACAGCGCGTTGGCCAGGACAATATCAATGCGTCCGTCATTATTCACATCACCCAGCGCTACTTGCTCCGGGGCACTATTGGCCCCAGGCGCGTACGTAACTACCGGGGCATACCCGCCCCCGGGCCGGCTTAGCAGCACCCCGGCGCCGGTATTGTTATTGGCCGTAACGATGTCGGGATAGCCGTCGTTGTTGAGGTCGGCGGTGGCCACGCCCTTCGGGTAGCTCCCCGTGTTGAAGGGGCCAAGGCCAGTGGAGTACGACGTAGCGCCGGCAAAGCCCTGCCCCCGTGCGGAACTGGCGGCGGCAGGCAACAACATGGCTAGCCACAGGCAGTAGCTGCCCGCACGGATGCAGGTACGGCGCATTGCAATAAATATGGAGTTCGAATAAAAGTAAGCCTTTATGCCGACTTGGCGCTGCGTATGCTGAAAGCAGGGATGTAGGTGCGCGTAGAAAGCTTCGGGCTTGCATTGCTTACTGAAGGTGCGCTGCCCCAAGGGCCTTGTTATGCCCTGCTGTCAAACAAAGAAGCCCTGCCGATGGGGGCAGGGCTTCTTTTGTATCAACGACTTCCAACGAGCTTATTCCACCACGAGCTTCGTGGTAGCGGCACCGCAGCGCACGGTATATATGCCGGCGGGCAGCTCCCGCAGGTCGAGCAAGGTGGAGGTGGCCTTTGACGGCAGCAAGCTGGCGCCTACCTGGCGGCCTAACGCGTCGAGCACCAGCACCGGGCGGGCCTGGGCCGTAGCCGGCAGGCTCAGCGTGACCGCCGTGCGGGCTGGGTTGGGGTAGAGGGCCAGGGCCGCTGCCTGGGCGCTGGCCGTGCCCAGCACGCCGTTGGCCGGGCCGAACACCAGGGCAAAACGGCCGCTGAGTGTGCCAGCCTGGGCTGCCAAGAAGCTATAGCGGGGCGTGGTGCCCAGGTCCTGGCGCGTGCCGGTGGCGGCATCGGTCAGGTAAGCCGTCAGGCCCGCGGGCAGGTTTGCCAGGGTAGCGGCGAAGGACACCAGGCCGGCGGCGGGCACCTGTACCGTGAGCGGCAGGGTGGTGCCGCTGGTCAGGGCGGGCAGGCCCTGAATGGCCAGCTCCTCGCCGCCGGCCACGGTGGCCAGGTTCAGGCCGCTGGGGTTGGCCATTTTCACGGCGTCATACTGCGCATCCACGCCCGGGGTGGCGCCGGCCTCGGCGTACACGTGCAGCACGTCGGTATTAGCGGCGGCGCTTAGCGAGAGCTGCAGCTGCGGGCGGCTGTCGGCTGCGGTGCGGCGGAAAGTGGCCTGGGTAGCGAAGGTCGTCACCCGGACGCCGCTGGTGAAGGAGATACCCGAGTTCTGGCCGGGGGTGGTCATGCGCACGAAGAAGCCCTGGCCGGCGGCCAGCAGCGAGTTGCCGCCGATGCCGTTGACGTAGGCCCGGTACTGCCCGCCGTACTGGCTGGTGCTTTCAAACACGTAGTTGGCGGCGTCCAGGTTGATGCGAAGCTGGCTGCCCGTCACGCTCAGGTCGATGGGCGAGGGGAAGGGGTTGCCCACGAGTACCCAGCCGGCGTCGGCCTGTGGGCCGCGGCCGGGGCTGACGAACCGGCCGCCCTGCCCCTGGTTGAAGCTGCTGCCGCTGAAAGTCACCAGCGCCGTGGCCGGAACGTTTACCGTGTAGCCGTGGGCCTGTGCCATTGCCGTAGTGGCCGCGGGAACAAACCAGCCCTTGTCGAAGTCCGATAGCATGGCCGCCGGGGAGGTGCTCAGGCGGGTCTGGTCGTAGCCAAACACGTTGGGGAAAGGCGTCACGCTGGCCGGGGTGGCCGAGGTGTTGTAGGCCTGGGTGAGCACAGGGGTGAAGCCGGTGGTGGCCAGCTGCCCGATGGTCATGTCGGGAATGGGTGAGCTGAAGTGGCGGTAGCCGGCGCCGGGGTTGAGGCCGGGGGTTATGTAGCGCTCCATGCGGCAGGTGCCGGTATTGGCCAGCACCGAGCCGTTGCCGGCGTTGTGAATCAGGGCCGTGCCGGCGGCACTTGAGCGCAGCGTGAGCGTGCGCCCGCCCAGGTCGAGGTTGCCGTAGTTGAAGTCGGGCGTGGTGATGCGCAGCACCTGGGCAATGGCCAGGTCATTGGTCAGCGTCAGGTTGCCGCCGGTGGTCGACACAATCAGCTCGCGCACCTGGGCGGGCAGGCCGGGGCCGGTTGCCTGGGCCACGGTGCCGTTGTAGAGGTAGCTGGCGTCGGTAGAGAAGCTGCGGGCGCCGCTGGTTTGCACGGCGCCGGTGCTGCCGCTGGCAGAGAGGCCGGCCGCGTTGCAGATGCCCAGCGTAGCGCCGGCCTGCAGCGTAAAGCTGCCCGCGCCGCTCAGCGGCTGGCAGCTGGTGAGCAGCTGGCCGCCGGGCTGCACCGTCAGGGCCGTGTTCACGGTGAGGGGGCCGCCGAGGGTAGCCACGCCGCTGGCGGTGATGGTGATGGTGTTATACGTGCCGCTGATGGTCTGCGCGCTGCTCACCGTCAGGTCGCCCACCGGGGCCGTAAAGATGCCGGTGCTGGTGGCCGTGCCGTTGGCGGTGGTGACGGCAATGGGGCCGCTGCCCGTGCCGGCGGGCAGGCTGAAGGTGATGGTGGTGTTGTTTACCACCGTGAAGCCCGTAACGGCCACGCCATTCACCGTCACGCTGCTGGCGCCGGTAAAGTTGGTGCCCGTAACAGTAACACTGGTGCCGGCACCGCCCGAAGTAGGCGTAAAGCTGCTGATGCTGGGCGCCGCCGTCGTGACGGTGAAGGGCGTGGAGCTGAAGCTGGAGAAGCCGCCGGTGTTCACCCCGATAACTCCCGAGCCAGCGCCGGCCGGTACGGTGGCCGTAATCTGGGTGGCCGAGTTCACCACGTAGCTGGCCGGTACCGGCGAGCCGCCGCCGAAGTACACGGCCTGCACGCCAATGAAATGGTCGCCGGTAATCACCACCGAGGTGCCCACCGGGCCGCTGGTGGGCGAAAAGGAATACACCACCGGGTTGGGCTGCACCGTGAAGCTGGTGGTGGAAGTAGCCGTGCCGCCGGGCGTCGTTACGCTGATAGCCCCCGAGGTGGCGCCGTTCGGCACCACGGCCGTAATCTGATTGTTGGCATCTACGCTGAAGCTGGCGCTGGTGCCGTTGAAGCGCACAATGGTAGCGCCGGTGAAGCCCGAGCCGCTGATAACGACCGTGCTGGCCACCGGCCCGCTGCCGGGCGAGAAGGCGCTGATGACAGGAGCCGAGCTGCCGTTGTTGATGCGGTAGGCAAGGGGGCTGGCTGATGGAAGGGTATTGCAGACGAACTGCGAGAGGTGCACGTAGTAGGTGCCGGTGGCTGGGCAGACAAAGTCCAGCGAGGCGGAGTTGTTGCTGCAGTACGGACCAAAGTCGTCGTTGGAGTCGACTTCCGTACCCGCCGCGTTGTAGATGCGCAGGTACGTGTCGTCGTTGCCGCCGCAGTTGGAGAAGGAGTACGTCACGCCCGCCGTGCCCGTGAAGGCCCAGTGGTAGCGGTTGCCGGCGGCCACGCTCACCGTCTGAAACGAGGTGGTGAAGCTCAGCGGGCTGCCGGGGCCGGCCACGCTGGGGCCGCAGAAGGTGGGGGTGCCGGCCGACGGGACGGTGAAGCTGGCGGCCGAGGTGCCCGTGCCGCTGGGGGTGGTTACGGCAATGGGCCCGGTAGTGGCGCCGCTGGGTACGCTCACCGTAATCTGGGTGGCCGAGTTCACGGTGAAGCTGGTAGCGGCGGTGCCATTGAAGGCCACCGCCGTGGCGCCGTTGAAGCTGCTGCCCGTAATGGTGACGCTGGTGCCCACGGGCCCGCTGCTGGGCGTGAAGGAGCTGATGGCCGGCGCGGAGCAGGCATTAACGACGACCGTATTGGAGGGCGCCGAGGTAGCGCCGTTCTGCGTGAAGGTAGCCGTGTAGGAGCCGGGCGTGCTGGTGGTGAGCGGGTTGGTGGTGCTGCCGCCGGGGCTGAAGGTGTAGCTGCCGCCGCTTGCCGCCGCCGAGTTCAGGTTGAGGGCGCCGCTGGCCGTGAGGCGGGCCAGGTAGTCGGGAGCCGCGGCATTGCCGTTGTAGCTGACGAAGATGCCACCCGCCAGCACCTGGCCATCGGGCTGTAGGGCCACCCCATAGATGGTGCTGCTCGGAAAGCCCGTGCCGCCGTTGTTGAAGCTGGTATCCCGGCTGCCGTTGGCGTTGAGGCGGAGCAGGCCATTGGGCACGGCCGCGCTGTTGTAGAGCGAGAACGAGCCGCCCACAACCACCTTGCCGTCGGCCTGCAGGGCAATGCGCCAGACGGCGTTGTCGAAGCCGTCGTTGGCAAAGCCAAAGCTGCTGTAGTTAAAGGTGTTGTCGACTGTGCCGCTGGGGTTTAGGCGAACCAGGCGGCCGGGGGCCGAGCTATTGCCCTGGAAGGCACCGCCGGCCAGTACTTTGCCATCGGGCTGCACGGCCACCGTCCATACCCGGTTGTTGAAGCCTGCCGGGCTGGGGTTGAAGCTGGCGTCGAGGCTGCCGTTGGCATTCACCCGCAGCAGGTTGATGGGCACCGTGGTCCCGTTGTAGGTGCTGAAGTCGCCCCCGGCCACGATTTTGCCGTCGGCCTGCAGCGCCACCGTCAGCGCGGCGCCGTTCAGCCCAAACCCGCCGCTGTTGAAGCTGGCGTCGAGGCTGCCGTTGGGGTTGAGGCGGCTCAGGCCCGCCCGGGTGCTACTGCCGTTGTAGGTGCTGAAGCTGCCGCCCACCACTACTTTTCCATCGGCCTGCTGGGCCATGGCCCACACGGCGCTGTTAAAGCTGGCATTGGCGAAGGTGTTGTCGAGCGAGCCATTGGCATTGAGGCGAAGCAGGCCGCCGCTGAAGGCCCCACCCACCAGGATTTTGCCATCGGGCTGCACCAGCAGCGAATACACCGTGTTGTCGATGCCCGCCCCGGAGGGGTTGAAGGTGTTGTCGAGGCTGCCATCGGCGTTGAGGCGCAGCAGGTAGCGGCGGCCCGTGCCGTTGAAGTTGGTGAAGAAGCCCCCGGCCAGAATCTTGCCGTCGGGCTGCACCACCACGGTCCAGAGCGGGTCGTTGAATGCGTTGTTGCCGGGGTTGAAGCCGGGGAGGACGGCGCTGGCCGTCAGGGTTTGGGGCGAGCAGGCGCTGAGCGGGCCCGTCGGGCTCAGGCTAACCTGGGCGCTGGAGCCGGGCACGTAGGTGAAGCTGCCGGCCGAGGTGGCCGTGCCGCCGGGCGTGGTCACCGCCACGGGGCCCGAAGCCGCATCCAGCGGCACCAGGGCCGTAATGGTCGTGGCATTCACCACGGTAAAGCCGAGGGACAGGCCGCCGCTGCCGAAGCGCACCCCGGTGGCCCCCGTCAGGTTGCTGCCCGTCAGGGTTACCGTGGTGCCGGCCCCGCCCGTGCTGGGGCTGATGCTGGTGAGGGTAGGGGCCAGCACCGTAACCGTGAAGCTGCCGGCCGAGGTGGCCGTGCCGCCGGGCGTGGTCACGCTGATGGTACCGGAAGTAGCACCGGCGGGAACGGTGGCGCTGATGCTGGTGGCCGAATTGACCGTGTACGTCGCGGTCGTGCCGTTGAAGCGGACCCCCGTGGCGCCGGAGAAGTTGGTGCCCGTGATGGTAACGTTGGTGCCGGCTGGCCCGCTCGTGGGCGAGAAGGAGCTGATGGCCGGGGCGGGCGTGCCGCTGCCGGAGCTGGCCTTGTAAGCCAGGGGCTCGGAAAGGGAGAGCGAGGTGCACGAGTACTGCGACAGGTGCAGGTAGTAGGTGCCGGTGCTGGTACAGGCGAAGTCCAGCGAGGCCCGCGTCCCGCTGCAGTAGATGCCGTTGTCGTCGTTGGCAATGACCACGGTGCCGGCCAGGTTGTAAATGCGCAGGTACGTGTCTTCGTTGCCGCCGCAGTTGGAGAACGAGTACGTCACGCCCGCCGTGCCCGTGAAGGCCCAGTAGTAGGCGCTGCCCGCCGCCACGTTCACCGTCTGAAACGACGTGGTGAAGCTGCTGAGGGCGGGGCCGGGCACGCTGCTGGTGCAGAAAGCGGGCGTCTGGGCGTAGGCTGCCGGCCCGGCCAGCAGCAGCAGGAGCCCGACCAGCAGGCATTGCACCCGTTGTAGAGTAGTGTTTTTCATGAACATCAGATAAAGGGTAAGAGATGCGTAACAAGGGCAAACGCCCACTTCTCGGCGCTTCAGCAAAAGGCTGAACACCGGGAAGCGGGCGTTAGATAGACTTATAATTGAATGTAGATGAGCTTCTTGCTGCGGTTAGCAGAGGCTGCAGTCTACCCGGCCACCTACAAAATTCCGAAGCTTAGCACGGGCCGTGCAATACCTACTTTCAGGTATATTTTCCCTAAATCAGGTCAAAGGCGCGGGCGTACTGGCCCAGCTCGAATACCGTAGTTGCCCCCAGTTTCTGGCGGATGTTGCGGCGGTGCGTTTCGGCGGTTTGGGCAGAGATAAACAGCTGTTCGGCAATCTCCGGGGCCGAGCGGCCCAGGGCCAGCAGGCGCAGTACGTCGCGCTCCCGGGGCGAGAGGGCAATGTACCGGTCGCTGTACATGCGCAGGAAGTCGTTCTCGTCAATCAGCCGCTGCACCTTCGCCGCAAAGTGGTTGTCGGGGTGCAGCGGAATGGCCAGGCCCATCACCAGCAGCGGTCCTCCCTGGTCGTCGGACAAAAGCCGGCGCATGGAGGTCAGGTACCAGCTCCAGCCCTCGCGCTCGGTGGTGCGCACCTGCTGGTAGAAGGTGTGGACCTCGGGTTTGCCGCCCTCGTACATCAGCTGCCATACCCGCGCCATGTACTCATCCGACTCTACGGCATTGAAGTAAGTAGGCGAGAAAGCCGGGCCCAGGGCCGTGAGCTCCTCCAGCGTAGCGCCCAGCAGCTCCAGCCCCCAGCGGGAGAGGTAGCGCACGGTTTGGGTGGGCACGTGGTGAATGATGATGACGGCCGGGTAGTGGTCGGCGGTAGCGGCAATCTCAGTTATTTTTTGAGTAATTCTTTCTTCATCAGTCATGCAACAGAGTGAGTGGAAATGAAAGTGTGGGAGGGAAAACGAAGTACAGGAATAAATAAACCATAAAATCGGCAGCTAATTAAGGAAGGTTTAAGGAAAAACCGATGTGGCGGGCATAAAATAAAAATCCGGGCCAGCACTATCAGTGCCAGCCCGGATATTTTGTGGCTTACGCTCACAAAATCAGTTACTCAATCTGTAGTTGGCATAAGGAAGAGCCACAGCGCAACAAGTACAGCCCGGCCGGCAGGCCGGCAGTAGACAATGTGGCCTCTGGCTGACCCGCGGCAACACTGCCTTGCCGGATAGCGCGCCCCGTGGAATCGTACAAGGTTACTGGCAAAACCGTAGGTGCCGGCGCTGGCAGGCGAAGCGTAATCAGCGGGCCGGTGACGGGGTTGGGAAACGCCGTGAGGGCGCCATGCTGCGCCTGCCGGGTGCCAAGCACGGCACCGGCCTGCGCCAGGCGGGCCAGCAGCACGTCGCCGCCCAGCGGGCTGCTGGCAGCATACGACGAGGCGGTAAGGCTGCTGTTGCCCAGCAGGAGCGGCCCCCCACGAAAGTCACCGGTGAGGTAGGCCTCGCCGGAGCTGCCCAGCGCGGGCTTGCGAAAGAAGTACTGGCTGGCCACGGTGGTGCCAGCGCCAATGGCCGGGGCAGGCAGGGCATACTGCCACTGCCCGGCCGGGGTGACCCGGGCGACGAAGCTGCGGTTGCCGGTAGCTGCAAAGCTCAGCGAGCCAAAGCTGTAGGTGGCAGCCGAGGTAGCGCCACTGGTCAAGTCGCCCACCACAATGCCGTTGCCGGCAGCATCGGCTACCAGGCCGGTGGTGCTGGCGGTGGTTCCGGCCGCGGGGCCCCACAGGCCGGCCGGCGTAATGCGGCTGACAAAGCTGGCTGCCCCGGCCGGCAGCGGCGTGCCATCCAGCTGGGCGGGCCCATCAAGGGTACCGGTGGCCCACACGTTGCCGGGCCGGTCGAAAGCCACGCTGCGGACGCGCCCCCCGCTGGCGGCCGAGCTGCTGATGGCCCACTCCCAGGTATTGGCTGGGGTGAGCAGGGCCACAAAGAAGCGTGAACTGGCGGGGCTGCCGGCCGGAATGGTAAGCGTGTTTATCCCAAAAGCGGCCGTGCCGCGCAGTGCCCCGCCCACGGCCACCTCGCCCTGGGGGCCCACGGCGGCATCCTGCACGCTGAGGTAGGTGTTGCTGTCGGTGCCGGCGGGCACCACGGCGAGGGCACTCAGCCAGGAGCCGCCGCCGTGGGCGCGGGCCACAAACAGAGCCCCCTCCGCCTGCTGTTGAAAGGGCAGCGGCAAGGTGGTGCCGCCAAAGCGCAGCTGCTCGCGCCCGTAGGTGCCTCCCAGCGCCAGGTTGCCGGTTTGTGGGTCGAGGCCCATGCCGGTGAGGGCCACGCGGCCCCCGGCGGGCATGTCGGCCCCAATTACCCACTGCACCTGCCCGGCCGGGTTGAGGCGGGCCAGGAAGAGCCCGGCCTGGGGCGATACGTAGCGGCTGGTGCCTACCGTGACGATGGTGCCGTCGGCAACGCCGGCGAGGTAGACGTTGCCGGCGGCGTCGGTCACTACCTGGTCGACGGTAGCGCCGGTGCCGTTGCTGCTTACGCGTACCGCCCATTCCCACTGCCGGGCGGCGGAGAGCTTGGCCACGAAGCCGCTACGCTGGCCGGTGCTGCTTACGATGGTGTTGCCAAAGGCCCGGCTGGCCGGCGTGCCACCCGAACCCGTCGTCAGTGCGCCGCCCACGTAGGTGTTGCCCGCGTTATCGGTTGCTACCGAGTGGCCTTGGGCGCCGGTGTCGTCGCCGGGGGCCGGATGCGTGGTTTGGGCACCACCCTGCCAAACCGGCGCCTGGGCATGGGCTGCCGACAGAAACACGGAGAAACAAAGGCTCAGGTAAAGTGGGCGCATAGCAAAAGGGGGGTAAAGCATTTCTCAGGTGCAGGCAGGTAGTTAAAAGTTGAGAGTTAAAAGTTAAAAAGCAAGCTTATTGATTTTTAACTTTTAACTCTCAACTTTTAACTCTTTCTAAAGGGTACACCAGCTGGAGAACTACTTTGGAAGTGTAAACGGCCCGGTGGTCAGCCCGCGGTGCCCGGCTCGTGGTTCCGGGGCACAGAGGCGGATTCCGTTAGCGTCCTACGTAGCTGGCCGGCGTCAGGGCGCGCAGCTCGGCCTTTACTTCCTCGCCCACCTGCAGCTCGTCGACGAAGGTGGCGATGGTGCTGGCCGAAATGGCCTCGCCGGTGCGGGTCAGGGCCTTCAGGGCGTTGTAGGGGTCGGGGTAGGCTTCGCGGCGCAGAATGGTTTGGATGCCCTCGGCCACCACAGCCCAGTTGGCTTCCAGGTCGCGGCTGAGGGCACTTTCGTCGAGGGCCAGCTTGCCCAGGCCGCGCTGCAGGGCCCCCAGGGCAATGAGGATGTGGCCCAGCGGGGCGCCCAGGTTGCGCAGCACGGTGGAGTCGGTGAGGTCGCGCTGCAGGCGGGAGATGGGCAGCTTGGCGGCAAAATGCTCCAGCAGGGCATTGGCCACGCCCAGGTTGCCCTCGGCATTCTCAAAGTCGATGGGGTTGACCTTGTGGGGCATGGCCGAGGAGCCCACCTCGCCGGCTTTGATGGTTTGCTTGAAGTAGCCCAGGGAGATGTACTGCCACACGTCGCGGGCCAAGTCCATGAGGATGGTGTTGAGGCGTTTCAGGGCGTCGCAGTGGGCGGCCAGGTGGTCGTAGTGCTCAATCTGGGTGGTGGGGAAGGAGCGGTGCAGGCCCAGGCGCTCGTTCACGAAGGAGTTGGCGAAGCCGTGCCAGTCTACCTGCGGATACGCTGCGTGGTGGGCGTTGAAGTTGCCGGTGGCTCCGCCGAACTTCGCCCCAAAGGGCACCTGGGCCAGCAAGGCTACCTGGGCGTCGAGCCGGGCCACAAACACTTCGATTTCCTTGCCCAGGCGGGTGGGGGAGGCCGGCTGCCCGTGGGTACGGGCCAGCATGGGCACGGCTGCCCACTGCTGGGCCTGGCCGGCCAGGGCGTTGCGCACCTGGGCATAAGCCGGCAGCAGCACCTGCATGAGCCCATCGCGGAAGCTCATGGGAATGGCCGTGTTGTTGACGTCCTGCGAGGTAAGGCCGAAGTGAATGAACTCCACAAACCGGCCCAGCCCCAGCGCCTGAAACTGGTCGCGCAGGAAGTACTCCACGGCCTTCACGTCGTGGTTGGTCACGGCCTCGTGGGCCTTAATGGCCTCGGCCTGGGCTTCGCTGAAGTTGACGTACAGCTGACGCAGGGGCAGAAACGTGTCGGCCGGTACGTCCTGCAGCTGGGGCAGCGGCAGCTCCGCCAGGGCGATGAAGTATTCCACTTCCACCAGCACGCGGTAGCGCATCAGGGCCATTTCCGAGAAGTAGGAAGCCAGGGGCGCCGTAGCGCGGTGATAGCGCCCGTCCAGGGGCGAGAGGGCGGTGAGGGGGCTAAGCATGAAGCAAAGGTAGGCTGAGGAGGTGATGAGGTGATTTTAGTGAGGAGGTGATGAAGGGATGAAGGGATGAGGTGAAGATGTAATAGAGTGAGGAGGTGCGGAAGTAGAAAAAAGAACGTCATGCTGAACGAAGTGAAGCATCTCTACCACGAGAGTAACTCCATTCGAATGGATTACTTCCCCTGGCAAGATTCTTAGCCTGCGCCTTCGGCTCCGCTCAGCATGACGTTCTTCTTTCTACTTCCGCACTTCCTCACTTCCTCACTTCATCCCTTCATCACCTCATCACCTCCTCACTAAAATCACCCCATCACTTCCTCACTTCATCCCCTCATTTCCAAATAAGCACGGCAACGAATGTGGCGCCCCACCCGTTTTTCCTACCTTTGGTGCCGACCAACCGGTCATCTAATTCATTTCCGTGCGCATTTCTCCTTCCACCAAACGAATACTGCTAGGCGTCCTGGGGGGGCTGGTCCTGCTACTGGTGGTGGCCTTTGCCATCTTTCAGTGGAAGCGGCAGCAGCTGCTCACGTATGCGCTGGGAGAGATAAAAACCCGGGTTGAGCGCAAGTATCCCGTGCTGCTGACACTGGGCCCGGCCCGGTTCACGGCCCTCAACACCGTCGAGATTCAGGGGCTGACGGTAGTGCCCCGCGAGGCCCCCACCGATACGCTGCTCACGGCCCGGCGCATGCTGGCCAGCCTGAGCGTGCGCTCGCTGTTTGCGGGCCGCCCCGTATTCAGCGGGCTGGAGATTGTGACGGCCCGCCTCACGGCCCGCAAAACACCCGATGGTGACAACTTCGGCTTCCTGCTGAAAAAAGACAAGGCGGCTCCGAAGGTCGCCGTAGACACCACCAAAGGCACCAACTACGGCCTGCTGCTGAATCAGCTGCTCGAAGCCGGCTTCGACAATGTGCCCGACGAGGCCAGCTTCCGCGATTTTGTGGTGAGCTACACCGGCCTTACCCACCGGGCTCTGTTGCGCATGCCGGGCCTTACCATCGACGACGGCGACATCAAGGGCCGCCTTTCGGCCAATGTCGACTCGGAGGTAAACGAGCTGGGCATTAGCGGGCACATCGAGCCCGACGACTATGCCGTGGACGTGAAGCTGTTTGGCGTGGGCGGCTCGGTGCAGCTACCCTATATTCCGCAGCGCTTCGGCGCCCTGGTGAGCTTCGACACCGTGCAGGTGCGGCTTACCGAAAGAGACTTTGAGAAAGACGACACCGGCGGGCGCCTCACCCTGCGCGGCTCCCTGGCTGCCCGCAACTTCAGCCTCTACCACCCCAAGCTGGCCGACAGCGAGATTGAGGTGCGCGAGGGCGCACTCAACTTCGTGGCTACCCTGGGCCGGGGCACGGCTGCGCTGGAAAATGGCAGCGAGCTGGTGGTCAACAAAGTCACCTTCTACCCCCAAATCAGCGTGCGCCTCAAGCCCAGCCGGGCCGTGCGCATCAAAGTGGAGTCGGCCGAAACCCCCGCCAACGACTTTTTCGCCTCCCTGCCCACGGGCATCTTCTCGGTGCTGCAGGGCACGAAGGGCACCGGCACGCTGAAGTACCAGATGAGCGGCAGCGTCGACCTGGCCCAGGTCGACAGCCTCAGGTTCGACTCCAGCCTCAAAGGCAAGAACTTTCGCATCACCAGCTTCGGCGAAGAAGACCTCAACAAGCTCAACACCGACTTCAGCTATACGGCTTACAACGACAAGGGCGACTCCATCCGGGCTTTCACCGTGGGGCCATCCAACCCCGACTTCGTGCCCTACAACGACGTGTCGCCTTACCTGAAAAGCGCCATCACCACGGCCGAAGACCCGCGCTTTTTCACCCACAAGGGCTTTATGGAAAAGGCTTTTGTGATGTCGGCCATTCAGAACATCAAGGAGAAGCGCTTTGCCCGCGGCGGCAGCACGCTGAGCATGCAGCTGGTGAAAAACGTATTTCTCACCCGCCAAAAAACCGTGGCCCGCAAGGTAGAGGAGGCGCTGATAGTCTGGATTATCGAAAACACCCGCCTGGTGAGCAAGCAGCGCATGTTTGAGGTCTACCTCAACATCATTGAGTGGGGGCCCAGCAAGTACCGCTGGCCTAGTGGCAAGCGCGGCGTGTACGGCGTGAAGGATGCGGCCCTGTTCTACTACGGCAAGCGCCCCGACGAGCTGAACCTGGCCGAGAGCCTGTACCTGGCCAGCATCATTCCCAAGCCCAAGTACGCCCGCGAGTCGTTCGACATGTACGGCGACCTGCGCCGCAGCACGCGCTACTTCTTCCGGCTCATCGCCGACCTCATGGAAAAGCGCGGCCTGATTTCCAACGGCGAACGCGACAACCTGCCCTATGCCCTCAACCTGAACGGCCCGGCCCGGGGCTACATGCACTTTGCACCGCGCCCGGATACGACGCGCGCCGCCCCGGCCGACAGCAGCATGTACGAGCCCATCAACCTGATTGACCTGCTCAACACCGGGGCCGGCAACGACGCCGGAGCCAACGTGGGCGCCCCGCCTATCGGGCCGCGCTAGGCGGGCAGCCGCCGCCTCCGGGCACCCTGCTGAAGGAGCTGGCCCCAGGCGCTAACCGTGGTTGACGCATGATGATAAAGCAAGGGCCCTGAAGCACAGCTTCGGGGCCCTTGCTCTTTTGAAAAGCTACTGCAACACAAGAAAGGCGGCAGAAGGCCGGGCTACAAAGCTGCGGGTGCCGGCTAGGGCTGCTTTTTTGGCCACACCAGCGAGGCCAGCACGCTCAGCACCAGGATGCCGCCCACCACACCCAGGGCAATGGGCATGGGAATGGGAAACACGTGCTCCAGCAGAATCTTGCTCCCGATAAACACCAGAATCAGGGCCAGGCCCAGGTGCAGGTAGTGAAACAGGCGCATGAGGCTGGCCAGGGCGAAGTACATGGCCCGCAGGCCCAGCAGGGCAAACACATTGGAGGTGTACACCACGAAGGTGTCGCGGGTGATGGCCAGAATGGCAGGGATGGAGTCGGCCGCAAACACCACGTCGGTGGTTTCCACCATCACCAGCACCACAAACAGGGGCGTGGCGAAGCGCAGGCCTTCTTTCTTAACGAAGAACTTGCCGCCTTCCAGGTTACGGGTGATGGGCAGGTGCCGGCTCAGAAAGCGCACCACGGGGTTGTTTTCCGGGTCAATTTCGGGCTCGTCGCCGCTCAGGCCCATCTTGACGCCGGTGTACACCAGGAAGGCACCCAGCAGGTACACCAGGAAGTGGAACTTGGCCAGCAGCGCCCCGCCCACGAGAATGAACACCGCCCGCAGGACCAGGGCCCCCAGCACGCCCCAGAACAGGATGCGGTGCTGGTACTGCCCAGGTACCTTAAAGTAGTTGAAGATGAGCAGAAACACGAACAGGTTGTCGACGCTCAGGGCCTTTTCCACGAGGTAGCCCGTCAGCCACTCCAGGGCCTGCTGCTTGCCCATGGTGAAGTACACCGCTACGTTGAAGCTCAGCGAGAGCAGCACCCAGAATACGCTCCAGCCCAGGGCCTCGCGCAGCTTTATCTCGTGGGCCTTGCGGTTGAACACCAGCAGGTCGACCAGCAGCAGCACCACGACGAAGGCGTTGAAGGCAATCCAGAAAAGCGGGGAGTTTTCCATGGGGCTTGCAGCTGCCAGCTATAAGCCGTTAGCTGGTTTGATGGTGTCCTGATAGCGTGGTTTCTGCTCCAACGGGAAGCCAACGGCCATCAGTCAGCAGCTATCAGCTGGGGTTGGCTGCGCGCTTAATCGGGTGCATCCAGCTGTTAATCTTCATCTGCAGCACGCCGAAAAATGCTTCTTCTACGATGCCCTTCGACATTTTGGATGCCCCCCGGGTACGGTCGGTGAAGATAATCGGCACTTCCTTCACCTGAAAGCCCATCTTGTAGGCCGTCCACTTCATCTCAATCTGGAAGGCATAGCCCACAAAGCGAATCCGGCTCAGGTCCATGGCCTGCAGCACCCGGGCCGTGTAGCACTTAAAGCCCGCCGTAGCGTCGCGGATGGGCATGCCGGTAATCAGGCGCACGTACCAGGAGGCGAAGTACGACATCAGCACCCGGCTCATGGGCCAGTTCACCACGTTGACGCCCTCGATGTAGCGCGAGCCAATGGCCAGGTCGTTGCCGTCGCGGGCGCAGGAGTCGTGCAGACGCAGCAGGTCTTCGGGGTTGTGCGAGAAGTCGGCGTCCATCTCGAAGATGTACTGGTAGCCCCGGGCCAGGGCCCAGCGGAAACCGTGGATGTAGGCCGTGCCCAGGCCCTGCTTGCCCTGGCGCTCTTCCAGAAACAGCCGGCCGGGAAATTCGGCCAGCAGGCCGCGCACAATGGCTGCGGTACCATCCGGCGAGCCGTCGTCGATAATCAGCACGTCGAAAGCCCGCGGCAACGAGAAAACCTTGCGGATAATCAGCTCCGCATTCTCACGCTCGTTGTAGGTTGGAATTAAGACCAGGCCTTCGCTCATAGGTCAAAGATAGAGGCTGACGCCGGGCAAATGCTGCGCAGAATACAGAATGAAGAACGAAGAACAAGGAATTGTTCTGGTTCACAACGCACTTCTTTCCCCATTCAGGCCAGGGCTTCGGCGCTGCGGCGGGCGTGGCGCAGGCAGTCGGGCACCCCTACGCCGGCCCGCCAGCTGGCCACGGCCACGATGTTGTGAGCCTGCAGGGCATCGGCGGCGGCGTGCGCCGCCACAATGTGCTGGTCGAACTGCGGAATGCCGCGCGGCCAGAAGTAGCGGGTCTGCCAGCGGGGCCCGGCCGTGATGCCGTACAGGCGGCTGAGCTCGGCGTGCACGGCGGCTTTCTGGATTTCCTCCGGCTGGCGGGCGGCTTCCTCATACTGGCTGCCGCCCACGAAGGTGGTAAACAGCACCTGCCCGGCCGGCACCCGGCTAGGGTAGATGCTGCTGGTCCAGATGGAGCCGGCGGCGTAGGCGCCTTCCACCTTGGGGTGCAGGGCCCCGAAGCCGTTGAGCGGGTGAGCCACGGCGGCCCGGTCGTAGGCCGAGTACAGCACGCTCATGGGCGGGTAGCGCACCGCCGCCAGGGCTGCCGCCGCCTCCGGAAACAGCGGCTGCAGCAGCGGGGCCGCCGCGTAGGCGGGCAGGGCCAGGGCTAAGTGGGTGTATTTTTCAGTGAACAGTGAATCGTTAGCAGTGAGCAGTGTTTTTTCCTCACTGTTCACTACTAACTGTTCACTGTTAACTGTTAACTGATAACTACCATCTTGCCGGCGTTCCACTGCCGCTACAGCCCTGCCGGCGTGATAATTCGTAAGCTTGGCCGCCAGCGTATCGGTGATGACTTGCACGCCGCCCTGCAAGGATACAATGCGGCGGCGGGTGGCGCCCTTGCTGGTTTTCATCAGGCCGCGCAGCAGGGAGCCGTGCTCCTGCTCCAGGGCCACCAGCTGCGGGAAGGTTTTGTGGATGAGCAGCTGCTCGGGGTCGCCGGCGTAGATGCCGGCCATGAAGGGGTTGACGGCATAGTCGACGATTTCGGGGCCGAAGCGGCGGCGGAAAAACTGGGCCACGGTTTCCTGCTCGTTGCGCGGGCCGGCTTTCCTGAGCATTTCGCCCAGCACCTGCCCCTTGGCTTTCCAGCTGAAAAAGCTGCTTTTGAGCAGGGCGGGCGGCGAGCCGGGCAGCTGCCGGTACTGCCCGCCGCGCAGCACGTAGCGGTGCTGGCTCACGGCGGCCGTGTCCTGAAGCTGGTCGCTCAGGCCCAGGTCGCCCAGCAGCTCGGCCAGCTCGGCGCTGAGCTGCAGCGAATTTGGGCCCGATTCGAGCAGGTAGCCGGGCAAGTGCTGGCTGAGGAAGTTGCCACCCGGCCGGCTGTCGGCCTCGAACAGGTCGTAGGCCACGCCGCTTTTTTGCAGGTACCAGGCAAGGGTAAGGCCGGCGATGCCGCCGCCGATAATGGCTACTTTCATGGGCAACGCCAGCGTTGAGCCGGCGACTGGTGAAACGAAACGGGCCGGTGCCAGGCCGAGGCAGCGGAGCGGGGGCAAAGGTCGGCACCAGGGCCTGTTCCCGTAGCTTTGCCGCGATGAAACCAACCAACAAAGCCGTATTCCTCGACCGCGACGGCGTGCTGAATGAAGAAATCGGCACTTACGTGTGGGAGCCCGAGAAATTCATCATCTGCCCCGGCGTGCCCGAAAGCCTGACCCGGCTAAAAGCGGCCGGCTACCGGCTCATCGTCGTGACGAACCAGGCAGGCATCGCCAAAAAGCTTTACACAGCCGCCGAGGTGCAGGCCTGCCACGCCAAGCTGCAGGCTGCCTGCGGCGGCATCATCGATGCCCTGTACTTTGCCGATGCCCACCCCAGCGTGAGCGAGTCCATCCTGCGCAAGCCTGATTCCGGCATGCTGGAAAAAGCCATTGCCCGGTTTGATTTGGACGTGGCGCAGTGCTGGATTGTGGGCGACCGGCTGCGCGACATGGAAGCCGGCGCCAAAGTGGACGTGCGGGGGATATTGGTGGGGCACCAAACCGGCCCAGTGGAGTTTGCGCCCTATGTTCAGAATTTGCAGGCGGCGACGGATGTTATTTTGGCTGAAGCCGAAGCACCTTTATTGCTTGCTTGGAGAATGTATCCCGAACCAAATGGGACAGGCTATCACGCAGAGGATTTAGATACAGAGGAGAAGGTTCAACACCTATTTGACTATTGCCAGGTACTAGAAGCATCAATACTTGATGAAGGGTGGCAGTTTTTACTCCAGCATTATGGTATTGAAAGGCTTTATCAGATAAATAAAAAAAGTGGTTGGCATGATGCGGACGATGTTAAAGAATACCAGTCGTTTTTACCAAACCATCTTTTCAGCGAGCTTGAATAGTTCTCTAACGAAGCAGTAGAGATGCTTCGCTACGCTCAGCATGACGTTCTTCTCTGTTGTTCAAACAAGAAAGGCCGGCCTCCCTTACGGAAAGCCGGCCTTTAAACTGTAGCTGAAAGCAAAACCTACTGGCGCTCCACCGTTTGGGCGTTGCTGGCGGTAATGGGCGAGGAAACGCGGTTGGCTTCCTTGGTGCTGGTGTAGGCAGGGCACTTCTGACGGTTGCACGAGCCCAGGGCGAGGGCGGCCACACCGGCGGCCAGCAATACGAGCTTTTTCATACTATAAAGAAAACGGGTGGATGATGACACAGTTAGGCTTCAAAGATAAGCAAGTGCGAATTCATTCTCACCATGAAGCCGGGGAAATTATAATTATTCCTGGTAACCCAGAATCCGCATCATGCTCTCGGCCGACTGCTTGGGCGCAAAAACGCGGTCGACCAGGGTGCCGTCTTCGGCGCGGTCGAGGATGACGTGCTTGGGCGCCGGAATCAGGCAGTGCTTGATGCCGCCGTAGCCGCTCAGGCTTTCCTGGTAGGCGCCGGTGTGGAAGAAGCCCACGTACAGCGGCTGCTCATCGGTGGGCTTGCGCTCGGGCAGGAATACCTGGTAGATGTGCTTTTCGGCGTTGTAGTAGTCCTGGGAGTCGCAGGTGAGGCCGCCGAGCTGCAGCTTCTTGTAGGGCTTCTGCCAGCCGTTCACGGCCAGCATGATGAAGCGCTGGTTCAGGGCCCAGGTGTCGGGCAGGTTGGTGATGAAGGAGCCGTCAATCATGTACCACAGCTCCTTGTCGTTCTGCAGCTTCTCGTCGAGGATGGAGTAGAGCGTCACGCCGCTTTCGCCCACGGTGAAGATGCCGAACTCGGTGAAGATGTTGGGCTCGGGCACGCCTTCTTCCTTGCAGATGCGCTGAATGGTGCGCAGAATCTCGGCCACCATGTAGGGGTAGTCGTACTCGGGCTGAATGGAGGTTTGAATGGGGAAGCCGCCGCCGATGTCGATGGTGCTCAGGGTGGGGCACACCTTGCGCAGCTCGCAGTACTTGTGCACAAAGCGGCTCAGCTCCGACCAGTAGTAGCTGGTATCCTTGATGCCGGTGTTGATGAAGTAGTGCAGCATGGTGAGCGTGAAGCGCGGGTCGTCCTTAATCTTCTGCTCGTAGAGCGGAATGACGTCGGCGTAGCGCACGCCCAGGCGCGAGGTGTAGAACTGGAAGCGCGGCTCCTCGTCGGAGGCCAGGCGCATGCCCATGTTCACCTTTTCCTTCACGTGGTCGTGGTAGTAGGCAATCTCGTTGGGCGAGTCGATGATGGGCATGCAGTTCACAAATCCGTCGTTGATGAGCTCGGCGATGTCGCGCTTGTACTCCTCGGGCTTGAAGCCGTTGCAGATGATGTGCTTCTGCTTGTCGACCTTGCCCTGGGCGTGCAGGTTGCGGATGATGCTGATGTCGAACCAGGACGAGGTTTCGAGGTGAATGTCGTTTTTCAGGGCTTCCTCCAGCACGAAGCGGAAGTGCGAGGACTTGGTGCAGTAGGCATAGGAATAGGAGCCCTGGTAGCCGGTTTGCTCGATGGCGTCGGCAAACCACTTTTTGGCCCGCTGAATCTGGGAGCTGATTTTGGGCAAGTACGTGAGGCGCAGGGGGGTGCCGTGCTTTTCAATCAGCGCCATCAGGTCGATACCGTGGAAGCGCAGCTCGTGGTCCTGCACGGTAAAGTCGGCCGTAGGAAAGTCAAACGTTTGGGAAATCAGGTCGTGATAGGTATCCATTGACGGAAGGGTGTAGCAAAAACGGCGGGAAAATCCGACCTTTACGGCGGCGAAGGCCAAAAGTACCGCCAACCCGGGAGAAATGTTCCCCGCGGTCGCGGCTTTGACCCCGCCCATCCCTCGCATCGTGATGGTGGACTAAGCGACTTGGCTACAATGGGGCGGCGCCCCGGCGAAAGGCAGCGCTCGAAGGAAAGGTTTTAGTTGTCAGTTGCTAGTTGTCAGTTGTTAGCTTGTTCTAGCAGCCTGACAACTGACAACTAGCAACTGACAACTGCCTTAGAACGATGCCGCCCATTTCCTTACCCCAATTCCCACCCGATGAAACGCATCAAACTTCTGGAAGTACGCTCCGAGCTGGGGGCCGGCACCCGCGGCGCCAGCATGGGCATCGACGCCCTGCGCGTGGCCTGCCTCAACAAAGGGTCCGACTACTTCCGCCGCTTTAACTCGGTGGTGGTGCCGGATTTGAACCACGTGCTGTTCGACCGCAACCACTTCCTCTACGCCAAGCACATCGACTCCATCTACACCGTGCAGAAGGCCATTGCCAATGCCGTGGAGCAAACCCTGCGCTTCGGCGAGTTTCCGCTGGTGCTGGCCGGCGACCATTCCAACGCCAACGCCACCATTGCCGGCATCAAGGCCACCTACCCGCACAAAACCCTAGGCGTGGTCTGGATTGACGCCCACGCCGACATCCACTCGCCCTACACCACGCCCAGCGGCAACGTACACGGCATGCCCATGGCCATGGCCCTGAGCCAGGACAACCTGGACTGCCAGCGCAACCAGCCCGACCCCGAAACCGAGTTCTTCTGGCGCCGCCTGCAGAACCTGGGCGAAGCCGGCCCCAAGCTCAAGCCCGAGCACTTGGTGTACGTGGTGGTGCGCGACACCGAGGAGCAGGAAGACGAGCTGATTGACCGCCTGGGCATCAAAAACTTCAAGCTCGACGAGTTCCTCGACAAAGGGCCCCGGCAGGTGGCCCGCGAGATTTACGAGCAGCTGCGCTTCTGCGACCTGGTGTACGTGTCGTTCGACGTGGACTCGCTGGACTCACGCTTCAGCAAAGGCACCGGCACCCCGGTCGAAGCCGGCCTGAACGTGCGCGAAGCCATTTCCCTCTGCCGCCACCTGCTCGACAACGACCGGGTGGTGTGCTTCGAGATGGTGGAAATCAACCCCACGCTCGACAGCGAGAATACCATGGCCAAAAATGCCTTCGACATTCTGGAAGCCGCCACCGAGGCCATTGAGGAGCGGCTGCGCATGGACGAGGTGATTGGAAGAGGGGAGAAGTAGCCCCACCCCCGGCCCCTCCCCCGCGGGGGAGGGGCCGGGGGTGGGGCTAAAACCGGCTGATAAACGCATACGCCCCCAGCGTGTAAGCCGCCGCCGAGGAGAAGTGGTTGCCGCCCTGAATGGGCCGCAGCTCGACCTGGGTGGCGCCGCGGTTCTGCATGGCCTCGTAGGCATCCTGGGAGTTGAAGTAGGGCACGTAGTCGTCGGCGGTGCCGTGGAACAGGGCCAGCGGCGCCTGGGGCTTCCAGTCGTAGAGGTCGTTGGCGGCCAGGGCCGCAGCCAAGGGTGCATCGTTATTATTCAGCACTGCTTGGCGGAAGCTGGGCGCAAACAGCTGGCTTTGCTGGCTGGGCACGGCCGCGAAAGGGTTGGCTTGCAGGCGCGTGGCGTAGGGCTCCTGGAAGTAGAAGCTAAATGGCCGCTTCAGGCTGTAGAGCCGGTCGTAGGTGCGCAGCACCCACACGTAGGAACTCAGGAAGTTCAGCGGCTGCGTGGCCTGCAGGATGTGGCGGGCGAAGGCCGACTTGTGGTAGGCCCCGGCGCCGGGGGCGCTGGCTGTAACGGGCAGGGCGTCGGCATACTTTTCTTCGAGCAGCTTGTGCAGGGCCATGGTGGCGTAGCCGCCCTCGGAGTAGCCCAGCAGGAAGTTCTTCTGGTTGAGGGCCACTTTCTGCTGCTGGCAGAACTCGCGCGTAGCCCGCAGCATGTCGGCCGAGGCCGAGGCCAGGGAGGCGGCGTGCTCGTAGGGGTGGGGCAGGTTTTTGGAGGCGCCGTAGCCGATGTAGTCGGGCGCCGACACCACGTAGCCCGTCGAAGCCAGGATGCTTACCACCGACCACACGTCGGTGCCGCTGGCGTAGTAGGAGGGCGCCTGGGTTTCGCTGCTGGGCGCAATGGTGCCGTGCTGGTAGCTGATAACCGACAGGGGCTCCATCGTCTGAGGCACAAGCACCGCCCCGGAAGCCGTGATTTCGGCACCCTCGGGCGTGCGGGTGCGGTAGGTGAGACGGTACACCTTGAGGGAGTGGCGCACCAGGCTGCCCACCAGCGGCACGCCGGGGGCACGGCCGGCCAGCGTAGCCGGGCTGTACTCGCCAATCAGGGTGCTGCCGGTGAGGGCCGGGGCCGGAACGGCGGCTTCGGTAGCGGGCTCGGGCTCCCGGCCCTGACAGGCCGGGGTAGAAAAAAGAGTGGCGGCCAGCCATAGCAGGCGCAAATTTGCTGCCCTGGAAAACTTGGATAATGACACGGAGACGGAGCTTTTGTGAGTAGGTAGAATCTACAAAACACCGTCGCCAAGTCCGGACGTTCCGCACGGCGCAAATTGCTGGCAGCGCCTGCTCGTACCCGCGCAAGCCTGTCAGCATAGTGGCGCCCGAGCAAAGAGCAGCCTTCCCTATTTCGTATTTATTGCGCGTTGGTCGATTATATATGGAGGTAAGTCGGAATTATGCTTTGAGTGCTACTCAGGCTCGTTACATTTGCGGTTCCGCTTACTTGAGTACTATTTCGTGTCCTCGCACTATTCCACTTCTGCAGCCCACTTTTCAGGGTCGGTAACCGCCCCCGCAAAAGCCCAATCCCCAACTGCCCGCCGGGTATTTTTTCCCAACCTGAACTGACTACGGTTTCTGGCCGTGCTGTTGGTCATCGTTGACCACGTCGAGGGGTTCCGCTTCGACTTCGGCCTGTCCAGCTTCTGGGGAAATCCGGCCGTGCCCATGCTGGGACAGCTGGGTGTCACGCTATTTTTTGTGCTTAGCGGCTTTCTTATCACCTACCTGCTGCTAGAAGAAAAGGAAAAGCTGGGCGAAATCAAGTTCGGGGCGTTTTACCTGCGCCGCGTGCTGCGCATCTGGCCGCTGTACTACGTGGTGGTTATCCTGGGGCTGTTTGTATTTCCCCATCTCGACTTCTTTTTCTTTCCCCACCAAACGCCGCTGGTAAGCCAGAGCCTGGGCATGAAAACGGCGCTTTACGCCTTTATCCTGCCCAACGTAGCCAAGGAGCTGTACCCGGCCGTGCCTTACCTGTCGCAAGCCTGGTCCATTGGGGTAGAAGAGCAGTTCTACATCATCTGGCCGGTGCTGGTGCATTTCTCGCGCAGCTACCTGCGCAACTTCGTGCTGCTGGCCGGCGGCGTGTTTGTGGTCGCGCAGCTGAGCTGGGCCCTCACCACCCCGCAACGCCACATCCTGCCCATTAACGAGGTCACCGACTTTATTAAGAACTTCCTGTTCTTCTTCCGCATTCAGTGCATGGCCATCGGCGGCATTTTCGCCCTGGTGCTGCTGCGCAATTGGACCGGTATTCTGAGCGTGCTGACTTCCCGCCTGGTGCAAGCCGCCGCCTGGACCCTGACCCTGGCCCTGATTGTGCGCGGCCAAACCATCCCCTACGCTACCCACGAGATGTACAGCGTGCTGTTCGGCGTCCTGGTGCTGAACCTGGCCCAGACCGACACCTCGGTAGTAAGCCTGCGGCACAAGTGGCTGGACTACTTGGGCCGCATCTCCTACGGTCTGTACATGCTGCACGGCATTGCTGTGGTGGTAGGCATCCGGGTGGCCAGCCTGCTGGTAGCCGATGCCAGCCCGGCCCACCACCTGCTGACTTTCCTGGTGGCCGTGGTGGTTTCCATCCTGCTGGCCGCGCTTTCCTACCACTACCTGGAAACCCCTTTCCTGACCATCAAGAAGCGCTTTGCCCGCATTCAGAGCGGTTCGTAGTGGCTGAGAGCAGCCCAGAGCTTATGCAGGGCTGCAGGGTAGATGAGAATCTGTGTTGTTGGATTGGACCTGTTGGGCGGGGCCGGCCCAGCCGTACCTTTGCCCCGTGCAACAGTTAGAACAAGCCCTCAAAACCGCCCTGCAAACCGCCGCCCAGGCCGTTTTCGGCGTTGAAGTCCCCACCGCCAGCCTCACGCTGCAGCCCACCCGCAAGGAGTTTGCCGGCAGCTTTACCCTGGTTACGTTTCCCCTCACCAAAGCCCTGGGCAAAGGCCCCGAGCAGATTGGCCAGGCCCTAGGCGAGTGGCTCAAGGTCAACGAGCCGCGCGTGAGCGGCTACAACGTGGTGAAAGGCTTCCTCAACCTGGAAATTGCCGATGCCCAGTGGCTGCAGCTGTTTCAGCAGGTGCTGGCCCAGCCCGCCGGTGCCCCCGTCGCGGTGGGCGGCCCCCAGCGCGTGGTAGTGGAGTACTCCTCGCCCAACACCAACAAGCCCCTGCACCTGGGCCACCTGCGCAACAACTTCCTGGGCTACTCCGTGGCCGAAATCCTCAAAGCCACCGGCGCCACGGTTACCAAGGCCAACCTGGTCAACGACCGCGGCATTCACATCTGCAAGTCCATGCTGGCCTACCAGCGCTTCGGGCACGGCGAGACGCCCCAGGAAGCGGGCATGAAGGGCGACCACCTCATCGGCAAGTACTACGTGCTGTTCGACAAGCACTACCGCGAGGAAGTAAAGCAGCTTGAAGCCGAAGGCGTGGCTACCGACATAGCCAAGAAAAAAGCTCCTTTGATAACCGCCGCCCAGGAAATGCTGCAGCTCTGGGAGGCCGGCGACGAACAAGTAGTTGGCCTGTGGAAGCTGATGAACGGCTGGGTGTACGAAGGCTTTGACGAAACCTACCGCACCATCGGCGTCGACTTCGACCAGTACTACTACGAGTCAGAAACCTACCTGCTGGGCAAGGCCCGGGTAGAAGAAGGGCTGGAAAAAGGCGTATTCTTCCGCAAGGACGACGGCTCCGTATGGGTCGACCTCACCGCCGAGGGCCTCGACGAGAAGCTGCTGCTGCGCGCCGATGGCACCAGCGTGTACATCACCCAGGACTTGGGCACGGCCGAGCTCAAGTACGAGCAGTTCGGCTACGACTCCAGCATCTACGTCATCGGCGATGAGCAGAACTACCACATGCAAGTGCTGCAGGCCGCACTCAAAAAGCTGGGCAAGCCCTACGCCGAGGCCATTCACCACCTCAGCTACGGCATGGTGGACTTGCCCTCGGGCCGCATGAAAAGCCGCGAAGGCACCGTAGTGGATGCCGACGAGCTGGTGCGCGAAGTGGTGGACGCCGCCCGCGCCGCCACCCTGGAAAAAGGCAAAACCGAAGGCCTCAGCGAGGCCGAGCTGGAGCAGCTCTACCATATGCTGGGCCTGGGCGCCCTCAAGTACTACCTGCTCAAGGTCGACCCCAAGAAGCGCATGCTCTTCAACCCCGAAGAGTCGGTAAGCCTGGAAGGCCACACCGGGCCGTTCATTCAGTATTCGCACGCCCGTATCGCCGCCATCCGGCGCAAAGCCGCCGAGATGGGCATAGCCGAAACCTTCGACGCCGCGGCCATCTCCGCCCTGCACGAAACCGAAGCCGAGCTGGTTCAGCTGCTGGCCGCTTACCCGGCCCTGCTGGCCGAAGCGGCCCGGCAGCTCTCTCCCTCGGTTATGGGGCAGTACGCCTACGACCTGGCCAAGGCCTACAACCGCTTCTATGTGGCCGTGCCCATCTTCGCCGAAACCAACGAAGCCCAGCGCAGCCTGCGCCTGGCCCTCTCGGCCCGGGTAGGGGAGATGATTAAGGTGAGCATGGGCCTGCTGGGCATCCAGGTGCCCGAGCGCATGTAGCGCGGACTCTGCGGTCCGCGCGAGAACTACCTGGCCGAGCCAACCACGCGCGGACTCGCAGAGTCCACGCTACTTATCACTAACCTATGCAAAGCATTGCCGTGTACTGCGGCTCCAGCTCCGGAGCCAATCCCATTTATACCGAGCAGGCCCAGGCCCTGGGCGCGGCCCTGGCTGCCCGGGGCCTCACGCTGGTGTACGGCGGAGGCCGGGTGGGCCTGATGGGTACCATTGCCGATGCGGTGCTGGCCCACGGTGGCGCCGTGGTGGGCGTCATCCCCGACTTTCTGGCCAACAAGGAGCTGGCCCACACCGGCTGCACCGAGCTGCACGTGGTGAAGTCCATGCACGAGCGCAAGCTGCTCATGGCCGAGCGCGCCGATGCCTTCATTGCCATGCCCGGCGGCTACGGCACCCTCGAAGAGCTGTTTGAGGTGCTGACCTGGGGGCAGCTGGGCCTGCACCACAAGCCCATTGGCCTGCTCAACGTGGCCGGCTACTACGACCACCTGCTGCTGGCCCTCGACCGCATGCAGGCCGACGCCCTGCTGCGCCCCGAAAACCGCGCCCAGCTGCTGCAGGATGCCAGCCCCGAAGGCCTGCTGGCCAAGCTGGCCGCCTGGCGCCCGGTGCAGGTAGAGAAATGGCTGACGCCGCCCACTACCTAAGCCGGAAGCCGAAGAAAACCTGGGTCCGTATGTAGCGGTTGTCTTCAACGCTCTCTTCGTTTCATGAAAAAGTCTTTTGCTCTTCTTTCGCTGGGTGCCGCCGCGGCTGTGGCCGTGGCCTGCTCCCAAAACACCGCTAACAACCAACCCATGACCGACAACACCGAAAACGCCCAAACCGCAGCCACCGGCTCCGTACACGACTTTACCGTGCAGTCCATCGACGGCAAGAGCGTCAGCCTGAGTCAGTACAAAGGCAAAAAGCTGCTCATCGTCAACACCGCCTCGGAGTGCGGCTACACCCCGCAGTACAAGGAGCTGGAGGAGCTCTACAAAAAGCACGGCGACAAGGTGACCGTGCTGGGCTTCCCGGCCAACGACTTCGGTGCCCAGGAGCCGGGCTCCAACCAGGACATTGCCACCTTCTGCGAGAAAAACTACGGCGTCACCTTTCCGCTGTTCAGCAAGATTACGGTGAAGGGCGACGAGACGGCTCCCCTCTACAAGTTCCTGTCGGACAAGTCGAAAAACGGCAGCGTGGGCGAAGCCCCCAACTGGAATTTCTGCAAGTACCTGGTCGACGAGCAGGGCAAGGTAGTGAAGTTCTACAGCTCCAAAGTAACGCCCCTCAGCACCGAGCTGGTAGGGGATATTATGAAGTAGTTAGTTGTCAGTTGCTCGTTGTCAGTTGTCAGAATCGTGCTGACGACTGACAACATCTGCTGTATCAGAACAAGCTGACAACTGACAACTATCAACTGACAACTAAAAAATGTCTCCCTGGATTTCCGCTTTCCGCCCCCGCACGCTGCCGCTGGCGCTGGCCAGCATCCTCACCGGCGGCTTCCTGGCGGCTGCGGCCGGGCAGTTCAACGGCCCGGTGGTGGCTCTGGCAGCGCTTACTACCGTGCTGCTGCAGGTGTTGAGCAACCTGGCCAACGACTATGGCGACTCGCAGAACGGGGCCGACAGCGTGCACCGGCAGGGGCCGCAGCGGGCCGTGCAGAGCGGCGCCATCAGCCCGGCCCAGATGAAGCGGGCCATGTACCTTTTTGGCGCCTTGTCGCTGCTCAGCGGCCTCACGCTGCTGTGGGTAGCGCTGGGTACCGAGCGGCTGGTCTGGGCGCTGGGCTTCCTGGTGCTGGGCCTGGCTGCCATCTGGGCGGCCGTGAACTACACCGCCGGCGACAAGCCCTACGGCTACGCCGGCCTGGGCGACATTTCGGTGTTTGTCTTTTTCGGCCTGGTAGGCGTGTGCGGCAGCTACTTCCTGCAAACTCTCACCTTGCCAATGGCTGTGCTGCTGCCCGCCGCCGCCCTGGGCTGCTTTGCTACGGCGGTGCTCAATGTCAACAACATCCGCGACATCAGCTCCGATGTGCTAGCGGGCAAAATCACCATTCCCGTACGCCTCGGAGGGGCTAATGCCCGGCGCTACCACTGGCTGCTGCTGCTGTTCGGGCTGGGCTGTGCCACGGTTTATGTGGCACTCAACTATCGCTCGCCCTGGCAGTGGCTGTTTGTAGGGGCCGCACCCTTGTTTCTCTTCAATGCCCGGCAGGTGTGGCAGCGGCAGGAAGCCATGCAGCTCGACCCCCTGCTGAAGCAGATGGCTTTGAGCACGCTGGTGTTTACGCTGCTGTTTGGAATTGGGCAGGTGCTAGGGTAAGTTATGAGGCTCGCGGCGCCGCTTAGCCGGTAGCGTAGTTGTCGAAATTAAGTGTATAATTGCCAGTGACTTTAATGCTGGTCGTTGGGCGTGTGCGGCAGCGTTGAAGTGGACATAATGTTTCACTTCTACTTGAATCTGTTGGCCAGGCCTGCGAATTCGACTAGGAAATAATCCGTGAGAATTTCGCAAGCTACCTATGGAGAACACCCTTACCCAACAATCCATCATCTCGGAAGAGGCGACCTTACCGACCGGCCCCAACGAGCAGCAGGCGCTGCAGGCCATGTACAACTTCGCCGCCCAGCACATGGCTGCCGGCAAAAACAACCTGCAGATTCACGGCCTGCTGGTAGAGCAGGGCATGAGTAGTGCCGCGGCCGAAGAAGTGGTTACCGAGCTGCGGATGGAGTTTCATGCCATTCGTCAGGCGGAGGCCCGCAAAGACATGCTGCACGGCGGGCTGTGGCTGGGCGGGGGCCTGCTCGTTACCATCATTACCTATTCCCTGGCTTCCGATGGCGGCTCCTACGTCATGACCTGGGGCGCCATTATCTTCGGCGGCTATCAGTTCCTGAAAGGCCTGGTAAAGTCGGTCAGTAAGTAGGGTTTTACAGCGCTTCCAGACCAAGGAAGGCGAGGTAAAGGCCCCGAAGTAGGTCACTTCGGGGCTTTTTGCTGCCCAGGCTTGCGGCTGCGCCCGATGCGGCTGTCCATTGGTCAGGGCCGACGCTTATTTTTCGGGCTACTGATAAACTGCTCTCCTCATGCGTCTTTACGGTTTGTTGATTCTGGCCTTGGCCCTGATGAGCGGTGCGGCGCCTGATAGTCCGCCGCAGGTAATCTGCCTGCTGCCTTTTGCCGGCATCACCCCGGCCCAGACCAAGGCCGTGGAGCAGGCGGTAGCTGCGTTTTACGGCTTGCCGGTAGCCGTGCTGCCGCCGGAAGAGCTGCCGGCTTCGGCCTTATGCCCGGTGCGGCGCCGGCCCCGCGCTGCCGTGGTGCTCGACAGCCTGCATGCCCGCTTTCCCAGCACGCCCCAGGCCCGCACCAAGGTGCTGGCCTTAACCACCGAGGACATTGAGCTGGAAGACCCGCCTCAAAAGCCGCACTGGGGCGTGTTTGGACTGGCCAACCGGGTGGGCGGCAACGAGTGCATTGCCTCCACCTTCCGCCTGGGCCCAGGCCGCACCGACCGCCTTATCAAAGTGTGCCTGCACGAGCTGGGCCACACCCTGCACCTGCCGCACTGCACCTCTGCCTCCGCCAGCTGCCTGATGCGCGATGCCGGCGGCAAGGTGGCCACCGTCGATGCGGAAAAAGAATACCTCTGCGAGGCCTGCCGGGCCAAGCTACGCTGGTAGCAAAGAAGCGCTACCAAAGAGGTGCCGACAATACCGGGCCGGCTCGCGGCGTTGACAAAGCTCAACAAACGCCGGCCGCAGCCCCGGTTCTGGCTACACTCTTATGGGAAAGGCTTTTCATCTCTTGTGCCTGCTGGCCAGCCTGGCCGTTGTGGCCTGTACCACGCAGCCTCAGCCCCTGGAAGCCAAGGCTGAAGTCGGTCCGGCGGGTGAGTTCGGCCCTGCCGACAGCCTGGTGTATTCGCCGCGCATCATGCAGCAGCTGCGGCACGTAGTGGATTCGCTAAACCTCCGGCATAAGGTGTGCGGGCCGCCCCCACAGCTCCGCAGCTTTCGCCAGGGCCGGGGGCATTATGTGATGATGGATAAAAACGTGGGGCGGGCCCTGCGGGCACTGCAGCAAGGCATGCTTCCCGATACCTTTCTGGCCCGCTTCCAGCCTTCGCAGGTACAAAGAGACCTGCTCATTATCAGCCATGACGAGCAGTGGAAAGAGCCCGACGGGCGGCCCAATGCGCGCACAATGTACCGCGGCATCCCACTCAGCAACCAGTGGAGCTGCTTTCTGGATATCCCCGGCCCCGCTCGGGCCCAGCCGACGGAACAAGGGCGCTGGGTGATAAAGTACCAGCCGCGCACGTCGTACTCGCCGGCTTCGCTGGAGGCCATTTACTTCCCCGAGGCGCTAACCCAGCAGGAGCTGCCCGCCCAATACGCCCGCCTGGTGCAGTATGCCGACTGCCTGATTGACACAACCCTGATTTATACCCGCAGCGCCCTGCGCGTCCGTCGGTACGACCAGAATCAGCCAAAAGCTGAAATGGCTTTCATGGAGTTTGCGCACCAGCAAACGCTCTGTCCCGGGTACCGCGCCGCCGAGACCTACAGTGAGCCGGAGTACAACTGTTACCGCCGGGCCCGGGAGCAGTGGGACTCGCTCCGGCTGCCGCGCGTGGACGCGCTGGCAAAAACCCGGCAGTTCAAAGCCCTGCTGCTACAGGCCGTGGCCGATACCAACACCATGGGGGCCAGCAGCGAAGAGTTTGAGGAGTACGTGGCCCGGTATTACTCGCCCCGAAAAGCCCTGGAGCTGAAGCGCGGCCGCCGGGTAGTAGGGGGCTGCAGCAGGGACGACAGCCCGCGCCGGCACGCTCTGGGCATTGCCCGCCTCTCGGCCGAAACCATGAGCTGGCCAACGTTTCTGCGGGCCCACCTCGACATTATGAACGACCGGTTCTCGCGCGTGTCCGATGGGGGCTATGCCCAGGCCCGGCGCCAGACCTACCTGCGCGAGCTGGAAGAGCTCAACATCAACGTGCCCCACCTGATGCTGGGCATTGGGCTGAGCGTCGTCGACCCACCCAAAAACCACTACAGCGGCGACGTAGCCCGCCTGGGCCGCGCCCTGGCCGAAACCCGCCAGCCCCGGGAAGTGGAACGCCAGCTGCTGGCGCTGGTAACCGACCAGCGCCTGGACCCTTACAACCGGGTGCGGGCCTACTATCTGTTTCTGCATTACATCAACAACCTGCCGGACCAGGCTACCCGGCGAAAAAACGTTGACCGCCTCAACGCGGCCGTGCAGCAGCTGCCCGCTTATCTGATAGCCAACGCCACCGTGAAGCCGGAAGAGCCAGGAAATTAGCCGGCCTTTACCAGCGCTCCGACTACGCCTGCGGCTCCGCAGATTCCAGTTGAGCCTGGCATGCCAAATGATTTGTAGACAGCGTGTTTCCAGATATTATTCCGCAAGCTGGCTTAGTAGGAAAGCCTGTAGCGCCTGCTGAAAATCGGTGGAATAAGCGAACTGCTTGCGGGAGCCCGGGTGGCAGCGCGGCGCCAGCTGAAAGCTGTGGTCGGCGCCGGTAATGGTTTGGTAGCGCACCAGGGGTGGGAGAGTAGCGCCCAGCACCTCGTGCAGCCGGGCCTCGGTCCAGCGGGCATCCACCAGCTCGTCTTCCTCGCCTACCAGCAGCAGCAGCGGGCGCTGCACGCCGCGCAGGTCGGCTGCGGGGTCGTAGCGGCGAATGCGGCGCAGCTGGGCCCACTGCGGGCGCAGGGGCAGCAGCCAGGTTAGTGTAAAGGCGCGTCGGGTCTGGTGCCTGGGCGGTGCCAATGCCCGGCGCTACCACTGGCTGCTGCTGGTGTTCGGCCTGGGCTGCGCCACTGTTTACGTGGTGCTCAACTACTATTCGCCCTGGCAGTGGCTGTTTCTGGCCACCGGGCCCCTACTGCTGTTCAACGCCGTGCAGGTCAGCAAGCGCCGGGAAGCCATGCAGCTCGACCCCCTGCTCAAGCAGATGGCCCTGAGCACCCTGGTGTTTACCGCGCTATTTGGGCTAGGGGAGGTACTGGGATAAGTGGAGCTGATGCCCAGGCTCGTATTAGTGCGTAAACTTGCCTGAATGGAAGAACTCAAAACCTTGGCGGAAAAAGTACGGTCTTCTTTGAAACTGAAATATGATGCGAATTCAGTTCAATTTATTGAAGGCTTCATCGAGCGTAACAAGCTGGAGTTTGAAGAAGCAGACTGGCCGGGGTTGATTAATTCCTGTGGGGCTTTCCTAGGCCAATGCATCATTGAAAACTACGGCGGAAGCTGGGCGCAGGAAGAGGATGGACAAATTACCGTGGCGTTTGACGAGCGGAACAAGGTGTTCCCCTTCGCCACGGTGAGCAAGCAGTTCGCAAATGGACTCGAGGATTCCATCTTTAGCTTCTACACCGTGATACCCATCGTATTTAAGCTGGCACCCAAGCCCCGGAAGAAATGGTGGCAGTTCTAGTGTTTCTCAGCTGCCAGATGGATTGAAAAAGGGCTGCCGATATCGGCAGCCCTTTTTCAATCCATCTGGCAACTATTCTGTTGCGGTAGGCGCTGGGGAGCTGCCGGCCGATTCTCCTTCCGGGCGCGGCCCGCGGCCTTTGCCGCGGTTGCGACCGCCACGGCTGCGGCGGCGCTCACCCTCGGCGCGGGGCTCGCGGGCTTCGCCTTCGGGACGGGGTTCCCGGGGCGGGCGGGCTTCCCCTTCCGGGCGGGGCTCGCGCGGAAGGGGCTCACGCGGCGGCCGGTTTTCGCCTTCCGGGCGGGGGCGGCGCTCCCGGCGCTCCTCGCCTTCGGGGCGGGGTGGGCGCTGGTAGGGCACGGCCGGGGCCTGGCCGGCGTCGAGGGCTGCCAGGGCGTTTTTGGCGTTGGCTACGCGCTCCAGGTACTTGGGGTCTTTGGGGTCGGGAGCGTCGCGGCGGGGCGGGCGGCCACCGTCGCGGCCTCCCTCCCGGCCGCCCCGGCCGCCTTCGCGGCGCGGGCCGCGGTCGCCTTCGGCACGAGGGCCCCGGTCGCGGCCACCGCCACCACCTTGCCCGCCCCGGCCGGGCCGGCCGCCGATTTTACCACCCAGGCCGGCAAAGCGCTTGGGGTCGTACTCGGGCGCTTCGCCCAGGCCCAGCTCCTCGGTGATTTTCTGCTTTTCAATCTCGCGCTCGATGAGGCGCTCGATTTTCTGCACCCGGTCCTGGTCCTGGTCGCTGATAAAGGTGATGGCCGTGCCTTTGGTGGCAGCTCTGGCAGTACGACCAATCCGGTGCACGTAGTCCTCGGCTGCTCTCGGGATGTCATAATTGACCACGTGGCTCAGCGAGTCGATGTCGATGCCGCGGCTGAGCACGTCGGTGGCTACCAGCACCGGGAACTGCTTGTTTTTGAAGGCGCGCATGATTTCCTCGCGCTCTTCCTGGGTGCGGTCGGAGCTGATGCCGCGGGCCTCGATGCCCAGCTTGTTTACGGCCCGCACGATGCCGCCCACGGCAGCTTTCTGGCTCGTGAACAGCACCATGCTCTGCACGTCCTGGGTTTTGATGATGTGCTCGAGCAGGTAGATTTTCTGGCGGTCGTACGCCATGTAAAACTGCTGGTCTATGCCGGCGGCGGGCTTGCTCACGGCCAGGCGGATTTCCTCGGGCTGGTTGAGAATCTGCTGCGAGAACTCCCGGATTTTGTTGGGCATGGTAGCCGAGAACAGCAGCGTCTGCCGCTGCTTGGGCAGCTGACGCACAATGTTCAGGATGTCGTCGGAGAAGCCCATGTCCATCATCTTGTCGGCTTCATCCAGCACCAGGTACTTGATTTGGTCGAACTTGACGTAGCCCATCTGCAGGTGGGCGATGAGGCGGCCGGGGGTGGCGATGATGATGTCGGCCCCCGAGGTGAGGGCGCGCTTCTGCTGCTCCCAGTTCTCGCTTTTGCCACCGCCGTAGATGGCGATGCTGCTGGCTTCCACGTAGTAGCCGAAGCCCATTACCTGCTCGTCAATCTGGGTGGCCAGCTCGCGGGTGGGCACCAGAATGAGGGTGGTGGTGTGCCCGTGCTTGGCGTGGGAAATCTTGTCGAGCAGGGGCAGCAGGTAGGCGGCGGTTTTGCCGGTGCCGGTCTGGGCGCAGGCAATCAGGTCTTTGCCTTCGAGAATTTTGGGGATGGCCTGCTCCTGAATCGGGGTGGCCTGCTGGTAGTTCATGGCATCCACGCCGGCCAGAAGGTCATCGTGGAGTTGGAATTCGTGAAACGTCAAGGTTCAGCTTATTTGAGTGAGGAAAGTGAGGCTGACCTTGATTTCGTGGCCAGCAAACCGCTTGATTTGGGGTAAAGATAGGGCGGAGAGGTTTCTGGTTGCCGGTTGCTGGTTCCCGGTTTCTTGTTAGTGGTTGCCCGAGCCCGTCCGGCGCTGGTCTCCGATTGTGGAAACGTTTTTCGTAACTATGCCGCCAAGCCGGTATCCATTGTCTACGTCAGAAACCAGCAACCAGAAACCAGAAACAAGCAACCCCATGCCCCTCGACCGTTTCTCCGCGCAAGCCGAGCTGTATGCCCGCTACCGCATCGATTACCCCGCTGAGCTATACGACTGGCTGCTGCCGTTGGTGAGCGGGCGGGAGCGGGCCTGGGACTGCGCCACCGGCAACGGGCAGGTGGCCCTGGTGCTGGCCGGGCATTTCCAGGAAGTGGACGCCACCGACCTCAGCGTAGCCCAGCTGGACAAGGCCACCCCGCACCCCCACATTACTTACCAGCCCGCCCGCGCCGAGCATACCGGCTTTCCCGCCCAACACTTCGACCTCATCACCGTGGCCCAGGCCGTGCACTGGTTTAATGCCGACGCCTACCACCGCGAGGTGCGCCGCGTGGCCCGGCCCGGCGCCGTGCTGGCCGAGTGGGGCTACAACCTGGTGCAGCTCGACGACGAGCCCCTGGACGAGCTGCTGCGCCGCTTTCACGACGAGCTGCTGCAGGCGTACTGGGACGATAACCGCTGGCACATCACCGACGAGTACAGCCGCATTCCTTTTCCCTGTGCCCGGGTGCAGCGCGCCCACTTCGAGGTGCGGCGCCGCTGGAGCAGCGAGTGGTTTCTCAACTACCTGCGCACCTGGTCGGCAGTGGCCAACTACCGCAAGCAGCACCAGCAGGATGCCGTGCTGCTGATTGCAGACGAGCTGAAGCGGCACTGGGGCGCGGGCGAGCGGGAGGTGAGGTTCCCGGTGTTTGCGCGGGCTGGGCGGCTGGAGTGAGTAAGAACAAAGCTCCCCTCCTCAGATGAGGAGGGGATGTCAAGCCTTCAGGCTTGACTGGGGTGGTTGAACCCGCCAGAACGACACCCGAACGACCATTTTTGAACGGCTCCTTACGACACGCGGGCGCCCCAACCACCCCAGCCGTCGCTGATGCGCCGGCGTCCCCTCCTTGGTAAGGAGGGGAGTTTCGTTCTGCCCTCGACAGGGCGCTGATATTCGTAGTATGAATTACAATCTGCCCTTCACCGGCCTGCGCATCATCGAGCTAGCCTCCGTGCTGGCCGGTCCCCAGGTAGGCCAGTTTTTCGCCGAGCTGGGTGCCGACGTCCTGAAAATTGAAAGCCCGGCCGGCGACGTCACCCGCAGCTGGAAAACCAGCCACGAGCCGACCGATACCGACGTGTCGGCCTACTTCGCCGCTTCCAACTGGGGCAAGCAGGCAGGCGTGCTGAAGCTGACCGAGCCCGCGGACCGCGCCGAGCTGCTGCGCCTGGCCACCGCGGCCGACATCGTGCTGGCCAGCTACAAGCCCGGCGACGCCGAAAAGCTGGGGGCCGACTACGCCACGCTGTCGGCCCACAATCCGCGCCTGATTTACGGCCACCTCACCGGCTACGGCCCCGACATAAACCGCGCCGGCTACGATGCCGTGCTGCAGGCCGAAGCCGGCTTCATGCACCTCAACGCCGCCGGCCCCGGCCAGCCACCCCAGAAAATGCCGGTGGCCATGGTCGACCTGCTGGCGGCCCACCAGCTCAAGCAGGGCCTGCTCACGGCCCTCTACCAGCGGGAGCGTACCGGGCAGGGCACCCTGGTGCAGGTAAGCCTGCTGGAAAGCGCCCTGTCGGCCCTGGCCAACCAGGGCGCTACGTTTCTGGTAACCGGCCACGACCCCCAGCCCCTGGGCTCGGGCCACCCCAGCATCGTACCCTACGGCACCGTGTACACCGCCGCCGACGGGCAGCGCCTGGTGCTGGCCGTGGGCTCCGATGGGCAGTTTCAGCAGCTCTGCGCCGCCCTGCAGCGGGAGGACTGGGCCACTGACCGCCGGTTTCAAACCAATGCCGCCCGGGTGCAGCACCGGCAGGAGCTGGAAGAAATGCTGCAGCAGCGGCTGGTTGAGGTCAGCGGCGCCGCATTGCTGGAAGACCTGCAGCGCCGCAGCGTACCCGCCGGGGCCGTGCGCTCGGTGGGAGAGGCGCTTGGCCACCCCTCGGCCCAGCCGATGCTGCTGCCCCCGGCGGCAGGCTTCGGGCGGGGCGGCTTGCGCACGGTCGCGTTTCACGCGACGGGATGGGCGAGGGTAGGGGGCCTGCCCGCGCCCCCGCTCCTGGGAAAACTTTCGCGGGAGGAAGTATCGTAAGTGCTAAAAGACCTTGCCGCCACGCCCCGGAAGGCGGGCGGCTTCCGTTCATCTGTTCTGACTTTCCTTGTTCATGGCCAAGACTGCCCCTAAGAAACCCACCGAAGCCCCGGCCGCACCGCCGACGGAGGCTGCTGCCGAAAGCGCTGCCCCGGTAGCAAAGAAGTCCCGGAAGAAAGCCCCGGCCGTGGCGGAGGCTGTCCCGCTCCCGGAGTCGGAGCACAGCGGGGCTACGGCCACCAACAACGAGCCCATGGCCGAACCGGGCTCGCCCATTCCCCCGCCCCCCGACCGGCTGAACCAGATTTTTGAGGGGCTGAAGCAGAAGTCGACGGCCAAGCAGGCCATTTTCCGCAACACCCAGGGCGCGTTCGACTGCCTGCGCCTGGTGTCGCAGGAGTTGGTGCTGGAGCTCAGCCGCAAGCTCACCCCCCTCGATGCCTCGGTTATAATCGAGTACCGGCCGGTGAATGAGATGGAGTTCCACATCCGGTTTTCCGGCGACCTGCTCGTGTTTGTGATGCATTCCAACATCATCACTTTCCCCGACGACTATGGGCCCATGCCCACGGGCTACGTGGATGCCGACTTCCGCCGCCGCTTCTTCGGCCACATCATGGCCTACAACTTCATGGCCGACAGCATCAAGTACCAGCGCCTCAACGACAACGGCTACCTGGTGGGCCGCCTGCTGGTCAACATCGAAAACCACTACTTCCTCGAAGGCGTGCAGCAGCTGGAGCTGCCCAACAACGATATGTCGGACAACGTGGTGACCGAAGAAGCCATGAAGCTCTTCGTGGAAAGCGCCATGATTGCCGCCGTCAATAACGACCTCATTGCCCAGCCGCTAACCGAAATCCAGAAGATTTCCGTGAAGCAGAAGCTGGAAAACCAACAGGTAAGCCGCACCAGCAAAGTGGGCTTCAGCTTCTCAAATCAGCAGATGTAATTGTTTGATGTGCTGATGTGCTGATGTGTCATTGCGAGCGCAGCGAAGCAATCCGTCCTGTTCTCAGCGACCAGCCTACTCATGTGAAAAGCCCCAACGCCAAGACCGGTGTTGGGGCTTTTTTATGTCCGGGTTTATTTCGTGACTGAGTGCTAGAGGACGGATTGCTTCGGCTCCGCCTCGCAATGACACGTCATATCAGCACATCAGCACATCAAACAATCAGCACATCAACCGCCATAGCCCACCTTTTCCCGCACGCGGGCCAGCACGCCGGCGCCGTATTCCTGGGCGCGGCGGGCACCGATGGCCAGCTGGGCGTCAAGCTCCGGCAGGTTGTTCATGTAGAAGCTGAATTTCTCCCGCTCGGTGGCGAAGCGGCGTAGTATCAGCTCGTAGAGGGCGGTTTTGGCGTGGCCGTAGCCGAAGCCGCCGGCCAGGTAGTTACGGCGCAGCTCTTCGGTTTCGGCTGGCGTGGCCAGCAGGGAATAGAGCTTGAAGGTGACGTCGGTATCGGGGTTCTTGGGCGCTTCCAGCGGGGTGCTGTCGGAAATGATGCTGCGCACGGTTTTAAGCAGCTCCTTTTCCGGCGCGAAGACGTCGATGATGTTGCCGTAGCTCTTGCTCATCTTCTGCCCGTCGAGACCGGGAATGGTCATCAGCTGCTCGTCGACCCGGGCCTGGGGCAGCACGAAGGTTTCGCCGTAGCGGTTGTTGAAGGCCGCGGCAATGTCGCGGGCAATTTCCAGGTGCTGAATCTGGTCTTTGCCCACGGGCACGAACTCGGCATCGTAGAGCAGAATGTCGGCCGCCATCAGCACGGGGTAGGTAAACAGGCCCGCGTTCACGTCCGAGAGCCGGTCGCTCTTGTCCTTGAACGAGTGCGCGTTGGCCAGCATGGGGAAGGGCGTGAAGCAGCTCAGGTACCAGGTCAGCTCCGTCACCTGCGGCACGTCGGACTGCCGGTAGAACAAGCCTTTCGACGTGTCGAAGCCGCAAGCCAGCCAGGCGGCGGCCACGGCGTAGGTGTTCGCCCGCAGCGTAGCCGCGTCGCGCACCGTGGTGAGCGAGTGCAGGTCGGCAATGAAAAACAGCGTGTCGTTGGCCGGATTTTTCGACAGCTCGATGGCCGGTAGGATGGCGCCCAGCAGGTTGCCCAGGTGGGGGCGGCCCGTGCTTTGGATGCCGGTAAGGATGCGGGACATAGTTGGATTTTAGTTGTCAGTTGTTCGTTGTCAGTTGTCAGGGATGTTCTGGAGTCAGCTTTGCCAGAACGACCTGACAACTGACAACGAACAACTGACAACCTAACTGCTACACGCTCACATCGGCCGTAGCCTCCTGCTGCAACTCCACGGAGTCCTCCTGGCCCAGGTAGCGGTCGATGAGGTAGTGCGCCAGGTAGAGCACCGGCGTGAGCAGAATTGCGACTGCGAATTTATAGCCGTAGTTGAAGCCGGCCACGTGCAGCACCTGGTCGAACGACCAGTTGCCAAACAGGTAAAAGGCCACAAACAGCACCACGAAGCTGTCGACGAGCTGGGAGATGAGCGTGGAGCCGGTGGCCCGCAGCCAGATAAAGCGGTTGCTGGTGCGGCGCCGCAGGAACTGGAACACGCTGGCATCGAGTACCTGCCCAATCAGGAAGGCTGTGATGGAGCCGATGATGATGCCCAGTCCCTGCCGGAAAATGCTCTGGTAGGCAAACTCGATGTTGAAGGGCCGGCCCTGGGCATCGGTCTTGTTGATGTCCAGCCAGAAGTCGGCCGGCACCAGCTTGGTGCTGCCGTAAATCACCACGAAGGCGTAGGCGATGAGGCCCACCGTGAGGTAGCTGATGCGCAGCACGCCTTCCTTGCCAAAGTACTCGTTGATGATGTCGGTGGTGATGAACACCACCGGCCAGATGAGCACGCCGGCCGTGAGGTCGCCGCTCAGGCCAAAGGTCTTCTCCACCGAGAAAATCTTGACGCCGATAATCTCAGCCAGCAGGGCATTCACGATGAAGATGCCGCTGAGAACCAGGTAAAGCTGCTGTTTTTTGCGGGCGAAGGGAGTCATGGGGTAACTCCAACTTTTAGCTGGAGGCTAATAGGACAAAATCGGCAGGCTTCCGGAGCGGAGCACCCGCGAAAAATTGGCGTTATACCTTCACCACCAGGCCTTCCAGGGCCAGGGCCACGTCGGGGAATACCTGGCCGGCTTCTTCCAGCAGGGGCTCCAGGGTTTTGTAGCGGCTGGAGAAGTGGCCCAGCAGCAGGCGCTTCACGCCGGCGTCGGCGGCGAGCTGGGCGGCCTGGCGGGCGGTGCTGTGGTGGGTTTGGGCGGCCCGCTCACGCAGCTCATCCAGGAAGGTGGCTTCGTGGTAGAGCAGGTCGGCGCCGCGTACGAGCTCGGCCAGGGCGGGGGTGTAGAGCGTATCGGAGCAGAAGGCGTAGCTGCGCGGCGGGGGCGGCGGGGCCGACACCTCGGCGTGGCGCAGGCCGGGCTGGGTGTCGTCGGCGGGTAAGTCCTGGCCCTGGGCCAGCTGCGCCAGCTGGGCGGGGCTAAGGCCGGCCGGCAGCTTCTCCTTGATGAGGTTGGCCCGGCGCGGCTTTTCGGCAAACAGGTAGCCGGTGCAGGGAATGCGGTGGCGCATGGGCAGCGTTGATACGCTGAGGTAGTTGTCCTCGTACACCGGAGCTGCCACCTCGGTATCGACGGCCGTAAACTCCAGCGCAAAGCCCAGCTGCATGTGGGAAGCCCGGGCCTGGGCAATCAGCACTTCATCGAGCCCACTGGGGCCAATGAGGCAGAGCGGCTGGGTGCGGCCCTGCAGGTGCATGGTGCCCAGCAGCCCAAAAAGCCCAAAGTAATGGTCGCCGTGCAGGTGAGAGATGAAGATGGCGCGCAGCTGCTGCGGCCGAATGCGCTGCTCCAGCATACGCCACTGCGTGCCCTCGCCGCAGTCAATCAGGTAGCAGGCGGCGCCCACCGTGAGCACCTGGGCCGTGGGGTGGCGGCCTACCGTGGGCGTAGCCGAGGCCGAGCCCAGAATCTTCAGCTCAAAATTCAAGGTAGTTGTCGGTTGATAGTTGTCAGTTGTCAGCCGGTTAATGGGGTAGAAACAAAAGTTGGTTGCCAGTTGCCAGCTTCAACAACTGACAACTGACAACCAACAACTGACAACTTGAGAAATTACTCCTTGTCCGTCAGGTCGCGCTCGATGGCGTGCAGAAACACGCGGTCGATGGCTTCTTCTACCGTGGGCAGAATGTGCAGTACCGACTCCAGCTTGGAGATAGTGATGAGCTTCATCACGTGGTCTTGCAGGCCGGTGAGCACCAGCAGGCCGCCGGTGGAGTTGCACAGGCGGTTGGCAATCAGGATGGAGCTGAGTCCCGACGAATCGGTGTATTTGACGTTGGAAAGGTCGAGAATCAGGTTGTTGATGCCTTCAGCGTTGAGCTTCACGAACTCCGATTTCAGGTCGGGCGCTACGGTCGTGTCGAGCTTCTTCTCATCAATGGTGATGATGGTGTAGCTTTCTTTTTTATCAATCGTGTACTTCATACAGCGCGGGCAGGGAAACGTAAGAGAGCGGCGAAGGTAAAGAAAAAACCCAAAATTTTGTTTGTGATGGGTTAGTGTTTTTTAGGACTAGGCTGGAAAGATACGACCGGTCCGCCGAAGGTTAGCGAGGCCCGGGTCGACTGCCAGTCGGCGCGGGAGCGCAGGGAAGCAGGAGCCGGCCCCATGTCGACGGTAGCCAGCAGGTAAGGCCCGGGTCCCGATAAGCGTAACAGGATGCGGCCGTTTTGGTTGGCATGGGTCGTAAAATGGCTGGTGGGCTGCCCGGCCGCCTGCCGCTGCCAGATGTGGACGGCCGCGCCCTTCAGGGGCTTGCCGTTGCGCATCACCCGCACAGTCAGGGCCTTGCCGGCGGCCAGGCGGTAGGGATTCTGCTCGGGTATCAGCTCCAGGGGCAGGCCCAGGGCGCGCAGGCAGGCGCTGTCCTGGGCGGCGGGCACCGCGCTGGGGTCGCCCACCTGCACCAGGGCCTTGGCCCGGCGGCGGTAGGTTTCGCGTGCCGCTTTGCCCTGCTCGCCGCGCTGCTGCCGCTGCCTAAGCACGAAGTCCAGGCCTTCCTCGCGCAGGTAGGCCGTGAACTGCTCGCCGGTAAGCTCAATAAAAGAGTCGGTGCTGCTCAGGGCCAGCAGGTGGGTGCCGGGCTGGGTAAACTGCACAGCCGTGCGCAGGGTGTCGGTTTCGCTGGGGTTTAAGGGCGTCAGGTCGGTAGAGTCGGCGGGGCCGTAGCGCACCAGGCGCAGCACCTTGCTGGCCTTGGTAGTCCAGGGCTTGCCCGTGAAGCTTTCGCCCACCAGCAGCTTGAGGCTAACGGTTTCGCCGGGCTTGAGCTGAAAGCGCGGCGGCTCCAGCCAGAACTCGTGGGCCAGGGCTGAGCCCGCCAGTAAGAGCGGGGCGGCAAAAAATAGAGCGCGGGAGTTCATTGTGGGGCGTTTACTGGTAAGACACGACGACTGACCACCCGCCATTGCTGGGTCGCGCCATCGAGCCGAAAAACCGTTTCTCCCAGGCCGTTGACCCCCGCATGCACTTGGGTGGTAAGCGTGCGCCTGGTCTTATTGATGCTGCAGGGAAAAAACTGCATTTCATTGGTTAAGAACTTGTTCAGAATAAACTTACCGCTGCTCGTTTGGAGGTAATAACTGTACTGCGGGCCGCCGTTGCCCCCGGAGTCGTTCTTGACAGCCACGTCTTCGCGGCCATCGAAGTTAAAGTCCGCCACTATCAGGTCGCCGTAGTCATTGTCCACTACCGGGGCGTCCTGGTTTTTACCGGTGAGGTAGGAGCGCACCGCACGGCACTGCCGGAAGGCGCTGGCAAAAAGAAAGTTGGAGCTGAAGCTGATGGTTTGGATAGGCTTCTGATTCAACTTGTTGCTTATCGCCAGCCTGATGATGCAGGAGTCGAGCGTACCATCCGGTTGCTTCAGGCGCCGCAGCGTCGTTTTAAAAACCAGGGTGTTGGAGAGGTCCGGATGCGTACATACCTGCCCTTGGGTGTAAGAGGCCAGGAGTATAAAAAAGATGATAAGAGGCAGGGTTTTCATCTCCTGAACGGTCATCTGCGTTTTCCTCTGCGAAGCTTCTGCGCCCTCTGCGGTGAAAAATCATCTGGCGACTTTCCCGCAGAAGGCGCAGAAGAAAAGCGCAGAGGCTGTTCTTACTGCCGCTCCAGGGCCAGCCCGTAGGCGTGGTCGTAGTGCACGCGCAGGTTTTTCCAGTCGAAAAGCTCGGCGGAGCTTTCCACGGCGTTGCGCTGCATGATGCGCTCGCGGCGGTTGAGCTGCACAAAGTTCCAGAGCATGTCGCAGAGCTCTTCGGCGGCTTCGTGGAAGGTTTTTTCCTGGCGGCGCACCACGAAGATGCCTTTCTGCTCGGGCTCGGGAATGGTTTGCAGCACGTAGTCGCCAAAGCCCGACAGGTCGCTGGTGATGGCGGGCACGCCGCGGGCCACGCATTCGAGCGGGGTATAGCCCCAGGGCTCGTAGTAGCTGGGGAACACGCCCAGGTGGCAGCCCCGCACAAACTGCCCGTACTCCATGCCCAGCAGGGGCGAGGAGGGCGACACGAAGTCGGGGTGGTACACCATTTTCACCCGGTCGTGGCGGTGGTTGAGCAGCTGGGCCCGGCGCATGAAGTTGAGGATGTCGTCGGTGCGGTCGTCCCCCAGGTTGTGGGTAATGACGGGCGGCAGCACGTTGGTTTTCCAGCTTTGCAGCTGGCGGCGGTAGCGCAGCTTCCAGTAGTCGTCCACCATTTCGCCCAGCTCAGGCAGCTTGTGGTCCTGGCTGGCGGCGGCGGCGTAGAACAGGCGCTCGCCCACCTGCTGCTCGATGGCCCGGCAGGTGTCGCGCACCTCATCGAGCAGGGCGCGGCGCTCCAGCACCTGGGGGTTGATGCTGGTGTAGGGCCGTTTGGTGATGAAAAACATCACTACCTGCCCGTCCATGCCGCTGGCCTGAATGCGGTGGTTGAGGCGGGCCAGGGCTTCCAGGGTCAGGTCGAAGCCCTTGTTGTGGTACTCGTAGCGGCCCGAGGTGAACAGGTACAGGGTTTTGTCCAGGTCGAAGGAGTACGACTGGAAAAAGTGAGCCATCACGAACTCATGAATCTTGGACTTGTACTGCTGGTGCAGGTTCTGGAACTCGTGCAGGGCCACAAACCGCTCGATGTTGAGGCCGTTGGGCAGCACAGCGTCGGGCATTCTATCCAGCAGGTAGATGCACTCGCGCACCGTCAGCTCGCTCACGGTGGTGAACACGTGGGAGCCGTGGGCGGCGGCCCGCTCCATCTGCACGGCTGGCTCGATGTTGAAGTGCCGGGCCTCGGCCTGCCAGTCCACCCGCATGAGGTGGTCGTAGAAGTCGGGGTCGTTCATGGCCAGGTAGCGGCCCAGTAGCGTGGCGTGGGTGGTAAACACAATGTGGGCCGGCACCCGCTCGCGGCGCAGGTCGGGAATGGCCACGCCGGTCATCCACTCGTGGAAGTGGGCCAGCAGGCGCTTGCCGGCGGGCACGTGGGCCGCCACGTGCTGCATAAAAATCTTGGAGAGGTGGCCAAAGGCAATTACCTGGTGCAGCAGGTCGTCGTGGTCGGGCGCCGGAATGCCGTGGCGCTGCCAGAGGTTGGTTTTCAGCTGGGCCAGCTGCCCGTACACCTGAAAGGGGTTGATGAGCACCACCCGGGGGCGGCCCGTTACCAGCCAGGTGCCGATGCACACGTCGTAGCCCTGGGCCCGCATGGCCCGCACGGCCGAGGTGTAGGGGTCGGAGCCGGTGTGCACTTCCAGCTCGTCGAGCGGCTCAAACTCGCCCTGGGCCTGGTTGGGGAAGTAGGGGCCCAGCAGGCAGTACCGCTCGCCCCAGGCCGGCATGGTGGCCGGCACCTTGGAGCGGATAACGGTGTAGATGCCGCCCACCTGATTGCAGACTTCCCAGGCAGACTCAATCAGAAAAACATCGGGGAGCAGGGTTTCGGTGGGATGAGCTTGGGGCTGCATAGGGCAAAAAGAAGCGTAAGAATGCCGCGCAATATAGGCGCTACGGCTCCGGTCCAAAGCACTGTTTGCGCATTAGCCGGCGGAAGGGTGGTCAGCCGGCGGTTCTTCGCTTGTCGTCTTCGTACCACCCCTGGTAATCAAAAAAGGGGTGGCCCAGGTGGCAATGGCCTTGCTCAATTTCCAATAAGGTCCAGAAACTATCCGTGTAGTCATCCTGGGCGAGCCCCTCGAATGAGGATAGAACCAGGTGAATGAAGCTTCTTACCTCCTGGTCTCCTGGGTGGCGTCCCGAAACATCAGCACTTAGGCTAGTCGTTGGGGGGCCGCCCAGAGCGTGGTACAGCGCCTCCTTTGTCTCTGGCTCCAACTCTGCGTCGTATTCATTGTAGAAGTCGATATAGAGCACCGGGGCGCCATCAGTCTCCCAAAACCACCGATAAGCCCCCGGAGCACTTTTTGGCGGGGACTGTGCGAAATAACTGTTCAGAAACAGGTCTAGCTCGTCCGCAGTAGTGGTTTTTAAGTAAATAAAAATGCTGCGCATCTCGGTAGACTAATAAATTGTGGCTACACAACAACCAGGGGCATGCTGCCTGGCAGAAAAGTAGCCCTTTGATGGATGGCGCAGTAATAACCAGCCTTACCCTTCCCAACTAAGCACCAGCACGGCATAGGGCGCCAGGGCAATGCTGCCGTGCCAGGCGAATCCGTCGAGCTCGCCCTCGCTGGCTTCGGTGCCGAAGCTTTCGAAGTCGTGAAAGGCCTCGTCGTAGCCGCGCCAGTCGGAGTTGAAGCGCACCTGCCAGGTGCCGGGGGCGGGCAGGCCGATGGTGTAGCCCTCGTGGGCCTGCTGGGCGAAGTTGGCCAGCACGATGGTCGTGTCCTGGAGGCCGCCCTCGCCGTCGGCCCAGCGGGCGAAAGCCAGCACCTTGGCCTCATTATTTACATGAAACACCTGGCAGTGCTGCCCGCTCAGGCCGCGGGTGTGGCCGCCGAGGTTGCGGCGCAGGCTGATGAGGTCGCGGTGCAGGTGCAGCAGGCCCGGGTGGGCTTCGGTCAGGGCCCAGTTCAGGGCTTCGGTGTCGTTGAAAAAGCCGTGCGACAGAAACTCCTGGCCCTGAAACAGCATGGGAATGCCCGGGGCAGTGAGCACCAGGGCGGTGCCCAGGGTAGCGCGCTTTTTGGCGTAGTAGTGGTCGGCCGCGCCGGGCATGATTTCCTCGGGCACGCGGCTTTTGCCGTTGGCCACCTCGTCGTGGCTTTCGGTGTAGATGACGCGGCGGAAGGCGTCGTCGTTGTAGCGCTGGGCAATGGCGGCGGCCACGGCGTGCAGGTCGCGGTGGGCATCGTCATGGGCGGCCAGGGCTTCGCGGACGGGGTACACAAAGGCCGCGTCCCATTGCGTGTTGAAGCCCTGCCCGCCGTTGGCCACGGCTTCGGTGATGGCGGCATTGCCGCGCAGGTCTTCGGCGATGGTGATTTTCCAGGGCATGGTGGCATCGATTTCCTCGTTCACCCAGCGCATCAGGCTCCAGCCATCGGGCAGGTCGGCGCCGGGGTCGTCTTCGCCGTGCACGTTCCGCACGAAGGCAATGGCGTCCATGCGCAGGCCATCCACGCGGTAGTCCTGCAGCCACATCAGAGCGTTGTCGCGGATGTACTGCCGCACCTCGGGGCGGCCGTAGTCGGGTCGGTTGTGGCCCCAGGGCGTTTCGGCCCGCCAGTCGTTGTAGAAGTAGATGCCGCCGCCGTCGTTTTCGCTCCAGCCATCAAACTGCCAGAGGTCGAGGTCGCCGGGCCCGAAGTGGTTGTACACCACGTCGAGCACCACGGCGATGCCGTGGCGGTGGGCTTCGCGCACCAGGGTCTTGAAGGCCTGGGGCCCGCCGTAGTCGCTTTCCAGAGCGAAGGGGAAGGAGGGGTTGTAGCCCCAGGAGCGGCTGCCCGGAAACTCGGTGGCCGGCAGCAGCTCGATGCAGTTGATGCCCAAATCGCGCAGGTAGGGCAGCTTTTCCACCACATCCAGAAAGGTGCCCACCTGCCCGGGCTGCGGCGCGTGAAAGGTGCCCACGTGCAGCTCGTACACCACCAGCTCGTTCCAGGTCGGCATCTGAAACTGGTCATCCCCCCAGTCAAAGGACAAGTCCGGCACCACCGAGGCCCCGGCTGAGTTGGTGACCTGCCGGGCGTAGGGGTCGTTTTTGTCGAATGAGCGGCCCTGGGCCTGCAGCCGGAACTTGTACTCGTGGCCGGCTTTGGCCGTGGGCACATCGGCGGCCCAGTAGCCATTGGCTTCGGGCTGCAGGGGGTGAGCGTCGGCGTTCCAGTCGTTGAAGCTGCCGATGACGGCCACCGCCTCGGCGTGGGGCGCCCACACCCGGAAGGTGGTGCCGGCCGCGTGGGGCACGGCGCCCATGCCGGGCTGCGGCGCGGCTGGTGTCGAAGGGCGGGCTTTGCGGGAAGGAAGGGTGGGCTTTGTCGCCCGGGCTTTGGAAGAAGGTGAGGAGGCAGGCATGAAGAAAACGAACAAGTGAGCATCCAAACGACAGTGCTCAGCTCCAGTAAACTCAACATTACCGCTCAGGGTTGTGGCCGCCCGCCCGGGCCGGCTCAGGGCGGGCGCCGCAGCTTTGCTTTCCCGCTGCTTCCGTTCGTACTTGCGGCTTCAGCTCCGGTGTATGAGGGTGCGAATCTTGCTTTTAGGACTGGCAGTAGTGCTGCTGGCAGCGGCCCCGCTGCGGGCACAGCGCTACCTGATTGACCAGGCCACCGCCCAGCCCTGGGCCGGTGGGCCGGCGCACTACACGGGGGTGCGCTACCAGCTGCGGCTGCGCAGCAAGCAGGGGCTGCCGGCGCCCGACAGCCTGTGGCTGCGCGGCCAGGGCTACGCGCTGGGGCCGGCCTCCGTCGCGGCGCTGCCGCCGGGGGGCGCGGCTGGCGGGAAAGGCTACGCGGTCGTGTTCAACCTGATAAGCACCCGCCCGCCTGGGCCCGACCTGCTAGCCAAGACCGCCCCGCCCCGGCAGCCGCCCCGGACTTTCCGTGGGGCCGCCCTGCTGGGCTGCCGCTACCGGGGAGCGTGGCACTACACCGAAGTGCGGGCCTTCACCCAGCTGCCCACGCTGAGCTATCCGTAGCTCCGGTGTGGGCATTATCCCCTTATTTCAGGGCATGAACACCGCCAATACGTCTGCTCCAGCCTCCGGGCGCATCAAGCTCTACCATCGCCGGCACGGCCGGCGGCAGCGGGGCAAGTCGCTAAGCCACCTGGCCCCGGCCGCCGTGCTGATCAGCAGCGGCCTGGCGGTGCTGGGCGGGGAGCCATTCACCTGGCTGATGGCGGCGGAGTTTGTGGTGGGCGCGGCTTACCTCATCCTTATGGTGCGCGAGCTGCGCCAGCTGCGCCACAACCCCCATCACCACGAGCGGGTGGCCTGGCTGGAGCTGGCCGCCGCCGGTATTCTGGGTATTGAGGGCTACCACATCTGGCACCGCCACCACGAGGCCAACCTGGCCCGGGGCACCCATACGTTTCACGTGCTGCCTTACCTGTACTGGGCAATGGCCGTTTTTTTTGTAGTGCTGGCTTTCAGCCTGGCAAAGCTTACCGAGCGGCGCCACCTCCACCTGCACGAGGGTGGTTTTAGCGGCCGGCTGCACCCACTGGGCCGGATGTTTCAGTTTCAGTGGGCCGAGGTGGTGTCGGTGGAACCAGCCGGGGCGGCCGACCTGGTGCTGACCCGCACCAATGGCCAAACCCAGCGCATCTCCTTCGAGGCCATGCACGACGGGCCCGTACACCGCGACCGGCTGCTGGCGCATGCGCGGCAGGCAATGAACAATGAGCAATGAACAATGAGCAATGAACAATGAGCAATGAACAATTTGGCCTTTGAGGAGCTATTTGGCCGTTCGGGCTGTTAATTGCTCACTGATAACTGCTCATTGTTCACTGATTATTGCTCATTGCTGATTGAAAATATGCGTCGTCCCCGCCCCCTGGTATTTGGACTTTACGGCTGGTCGCCCGACTACGGCTACCGCTACATTCACCCGGCCAACCGGCGGGCATTTGAGCTGCTGGAGCCGTTGGGCAAGGTGTTCGAGAAAATCAGTGAGGATGAAGAAGGCGAGTGGATTACCATTCGCTACGACGAGCAGCAGTTTCTGGTGCGGCCCGAGCTGTTCAAGGAGTTGTACCACCAGCGCCCGCCCTTCAGCTTTGGCGACGAGGTAGAGGAAATTACGCCCGAGCCCGGCCGCTACCGCTTTTTCGGTACGGTGTCGGACGTGTTTTGGGACGAAACCACCGACAAAGCCTCCTACCAGATTGTGCAGCACAAGCGTAAGCTGCCGCGCATCTTCCAGGCCGATGAGCTGCGGCTCGGCTAGGAGCGCGAGGTTTCGCAAGGTTATTTCAAACGGAAAAACTCCGGGAAGCAACCTGGCGAAACCTCTTTTAACCTCGCGAAACCTTGCGCTATAGGACGTAAACTCCAATAATGACGCTCACTACACCTAAGCCCAGCAGCATGAGGTAAAGTGGCCCCACAAACTTCAGCCACTGGTCGAAGCGGACGCCGCAGGCGGCCAGCATGGCCATAAGGGCGCCGTTGGTGGGGGTGATGAGCTCGCAGAGGCCGGCCCCGTACTGGAAGGCCAGCACCGTAACCTGCCGCGACAGGCCGATGAGGTCGGACAGGGGCGTGAGCAGGGGCATGGTGAGGGTGGCCTGCCCGCTTACGCTGGGCACGGGCAGGTGCAGGGCGGTTTGCACGGCCATCATGCCCAGGGCCGACACGGCCACGGGCAGCTGGGCCAGCGGGGCCGAGAGGCCGTGCACGATGGTGTCGACGATGTTGCCCTGCTCCAGCACCACGAAGATGGCGCGGGCAAAGCCCACCAGAATGGCCGAAAAGGCAATGTCGCGGAAGCCGGCCACGAAGCCGTCGGCGGTGCCGCTCAAGCCCAGGCCGCCTACCAGGCCGGCCGCTACGCCCAGCACGAAGAACAGGGCCGCCATCTGCTCGAAGTCCCAGCCCAGGGCCAGCACGCCGTAGGCGAAATACGCGAAGGTGAGCAGCATGAGCAGCAGCACCAGGCCATGGCGGCCGGCCCCGCGCTGCTCGGCCACTACGTCGGCCTCCGACACGTCGGGCGCTACCCGGTGGCGCATGGCAAAGCGCAGGGTGCCGGCAATCCAGATGGCTACGGCCAGCAGCAGAAAGATGAGGCGGTAGCCACCGGCGGAGAGCAGCGGCAGCTGGGCCAGCTTCTGGGCAATGCCTACCTGAAAGGGGTTAATCGGGCTGAAAGCGGCCCCTACGATGGCCGCGCCCAGGCTGGCGGCCAGAGCCGTGAGGGCGGGGTAGCCCAGCCTTCGCATCAGCACCAGCAGCACCGGCACCAGCGGAATAACTTCCTCGCCCATGTTTTCGAGGGCGCCCATGGTGGCAAAAAGCAGGCTCACCAGCGGGATAATGACGACTTCGCGCCCGTGGGCCCGGGCCAGCAGCCAGTCGACGCCGTGGCGCAGGGCCCCGGTCTGGTCGACCACCGTGAAGGCCCCGCCGGCCAGGAAGATGAGAAACACCACGGCCGCCGCGTCGGCCAGGCCCTTGGGAATGTCCACCACCATGTCGAGGGGGCTGACGGGCGTGGCAGGCACGCGGTGGTAGGAGCCGGCCACCACCACGTCGCGGCCGGTAGCCGCGTCTTTCTGCCGCTCGAAGCGCCCGGCGGGCAGCACGTAGCTCAGGGCCGCGGCCAGGATAATAAAACCAACGAGCAGCACCAGCGGGTGCGGGAAGCGAAACGTGTTCATGCCGCGAACTTAGGGGAACTCCGGGCAGCAGTACGAACTTTGTAGGGCACAGCCGGCCGCTGATGTCCGGTAGTGACGCCGCCAACTGGCGGTCTTGTTTACCTTTTTCAATGAATTTCGCTGCCTTCAAAGACCTGCACCAGCGCCGCCAGGCCGAGCACCTGGCCCGGCACGGCCACCGCCTGGCCGAGCGCCGCGAAGACAGCTGCGAGCTGACGCTTTACGCCGTGGGCGACTTCTACGCCGAGGTGTGGCGCAGCTGCGGGGAGGACGCCATTCTCTTTATTCACGTGTTTCAGAAGCCCGCCGGCCTGGGCGACTACCTCAAGCTGGTGAAGCTCCCGGAGGAGCTGTAAGCTTATTCGCCGGGGCGGTCTATTTCGGTTATCTCGTCTTTCTCCCGCATAATCTGCAGGTCGAAGCGGGTGAGCGAGAACGACTCCTTGCTGTACTTGTCGGGGCTGTTCAGCTCGTCGAGGGGCGAGTTGTTGTCGATTTCATACTCGTTGGCCACCAGCTCCACGGCCGTGCCGCCGGCACTCACCACCTTCAGCAGGGAGTAGTTGTTGTCCTTGGTGCGTACGGTGTAGATGTCGCCGGCCTTGGGGGCCGCCAGCAAGGCTTTATCGGCGCGGTCGTCGAGCTTGCTGGCCACCGCGCCCCCGGAAATCAGCAGGAAAATAAGCGCCAGACCGGCCCAGTGTGCGTAGGGGTGGCGGGTGGTTTTCTTCAGCAGCTGGGCCGGCTCGCGCAGCTCAGCGGGCAGGCCCTGGCCCTCCCAGGCCTGCGCACAATGCGTGCAGGACGCCACCAGCGGCCTGCTGTAGGGCAGCACCGGTATCCAGTAGATATGAACGTAGCGGCTGAAAACCGACAGCTGCAGGGTATCGGCGGTGGCGCAGCTCGGGCAGCTGTAGCCGGGTAGGGCCTCCGTGCGCACAAGGCTGCCATTGGTGCCGTAAAAAATCATGACACAACGAATAATGAAAATGAAGCGGCCTTTACCGGAGCCCCTTGAATAGCCGGATAGCAAAGATGCCCCGGCCTGGGCGCTATTCCTAATGCACTTGTTAGGTCTGAGTGCCGAATTATCAGTCTATACCAACTTGAGAACCGGGCTGCCAGCAGCTATTGCGGATAGTGGTGGCCGGGCTCGCGTGGCCAGGAGCGGTATCGTGCAGATGAAGGAGCGCTGCCTGCCCTGGCGCCGCCGGAGCTGCTCGTCCAGGGCTACGGTACGGCACCGGTCTTATGTGCTTGGCGTTATTGCAGCCGGTATCTTGCGCCTGGGTGGCACTGTGGCTGCCCGGAAATAATGAAAGTTCGAATGCGTATCCTGGGGCTGTTTCTGGGGCTTGTACTGCTGAAGGCGGCGCCAGGCATGGCGCAAGCAGCTACTACCCGCCCCCAGCCGGCCGACTTTGGCTTTCGCCACCTGGTGGTGATGTTTGGCCGCGACAGCGTGCAGGTGCTGGTGCAGTCGCCTCCCGGGCGGGAGCAGGCGCGCCTGCCGCTGCTGCTGTGGGTGCAGGGCTCGCTGCCGCGGCCTCTTATTATGCTGGAAGCCGGCCGGCCCTTTGGCGTGTTTCCCTTCCTCACCAAGCAAACCAAGCTTAGCTGCCACCTGGTCGTCATCGGCAAGCCGGGCATTCCGCTGGTAGCCGACGTGCGCGACCTTGGGGCCAGCCAGAGCTTTGTCGACAAAGCCACCCAAATTCCGCCGCTTTACTACTGCCAGCGCAACTACCTCGATTACTACCTGCGCCGTAATGAGGCCGTGCTGCGCTTCCTGAAAAAGCAGCCCTGGGTGGATGCCCGCAGCGTGACCGTGGCGGGCCATTCGGAAGGCAGCACCATTGCCGCCGGCCTGGCCACCGTGCCGGGCCTGGTAAGCCGGGCCGCCTACCTGAGCGGCAACCCCCTGGGCCGGATGCTGACCAACGTGGTAGAAGCCCGGCAGGACGAGGCGGCCGGCGACAGCGCCGCCGTGGCCCAGATGTTCGGCTACTGGCGCGAAGTAGTGGCCGACCCTGCCCGCATGGACTGCACGCCCGGCGACCACAACCGCGCCACCTTCGGCTTCTCGGCCGCGCCCCTGGTGGCCCTGCTGCAAGCCAAAGTCCCGGTGTTTGTGGGCTACGGCACCCTCGACCGGGGCGTGGTCGGCAACGACTACCTGCAGCTGCAGGCCATGGAGCAGCACAAGAACAACTTCACCTTCCGGGCCTACCCGGGCCGCGAGCACAACTTCTTCAGCACGAAAGATGGCCGCGTGAACTATGACGACTACTTCTGGCCCAAGGTAGGCGAAGACTTTCTGCGCTGGGCCGGGCTCTGGCCTACAGCGCGGTAGCATAGCCCAATGGCCTTGGTGCAAAAGCAGGACTGGTTAAAATGCGCAACCACGGCTCTACCTTTCCGGTCATGAAACGCCTGCTCCCGCTACTCTTCGCCCTGCTGAAATTCGTCAGCGGCTACCTGCTCTACAATTCCATCTACGAGCTGCAGCGCGACGAGTACCTCTACCTCAACCAGGGGCGGCACCTGGCCTGGGGCTATCTGGAAGTACCGCCGCTCATTGCCTTTCAGGGCTGGGTGAGCATGGCCCTGGGTGGCAGCTTTTTCTGGGTGAAGTTCTGGCCTTTCCTCTGGGGGGCGGCCACAGTGTACCTGGTCATGCGGCTGGCCCAGCGCCTCGGCGGGGGCTGGTTTGCGCAGGTGCTGGCCGGCGTGTGCTACCTGGGCACGGCCTTCGCCCGCCTCAACTTATTGTTTCAGCCCAACTCCTTTGAGGTGTTTGGCTTTGTGTTCTGCCTGTACTGGCTGGTGTGCTACTTCCAGCAGGAAAAGCCCCGCTACCTCTACCTGCTGGGCCTGGGCCTGGGGCTGAGCCTGCTCAACAAGTACACCACCCTGTTTTTTATTGCGGCCCTGGGCGGGGCGCTGCTGCTCACGCCCTGGCGGCGCCTGCTGCTGCACAAGCACTTCTGGGGCGCCGCGGGTCTGGCGCTGCTGCTGTGGCTGCCAAACCTGGTCTGGCAAATCAGCCACGGCATACCCTTTCTGCACCACATGCAGCTGCTGCACGACACCCAGCTGGTGCACGTAGAAGCCGCCGACTTCTGGAAGCCCCAGCTCCTGATGTGCCTGCCCGCCCTGCCGGTGTGGGCGGCCGGCCTGCTGGCCCTGCTGGTCAGCACGGCCTTCCGGCCTTACCGGGCGGTGGGGCTGGTGAGCGTGCTGGGCGTGGGCCTGCTGGCCCTGCTGCACGGCAAAGACTACTACGCCCTGGGCTACTACCCGGTGCTGTTCGCGTTCGGGGCCCGCTGGTGGGAAGCACGAATGCAGCGTTGGGGCAGCCTGGGCGGCATTCGGCTGCAGTGGCCGGTGCAGGCCGTGCTACTGGCGTTGCCCTTGCTGCTCACGGCAGCCATGGCGCCCTTCATCTACCCGCTGCGCGCGCCCGGAGAGATGGCCGAGCTGGCGCCCCGCTACCAGCACCTGGGCCTGTACCGCTGGGAAGACGGGCAAAACCACGCCCTGCCCCAGGACTATGCCGACATGCTGGGCTGGCAGGAGCTGGCCGACCAGACCTGGGCGGCCTACCAAAGCCTGCCCCCCGCGCTGCGGCCCCACACCCTGATTCACTGCGCCAACTACGGGCAGGCCAGCGCCATCAACTACTACAACCGCAACCTGGGCCTGCCCCCCGCCCACAGCATGAACGGCAGCTACCTGTTCTGGTACCCGCGGCAGCTGGCGCAGGTGCAGGCACTGATTATCGTCGACGACGAGCCCGACGATGAGCTGGCGCCGCACTTTGGCTCCTACCGCCGGTTTGGGCAGCTGGGCAACCCCTACGCCCGGGAGCAGGGCACGGCCATTACCGTAGGGCTGCAGCCCGACAGCAGCATCGTGCAGCTGCTGCGGCGCGAGTGGCAGCAGCAGCTGGGCGAGTGGGAAAAAAGCCGCTTCTGAAACCATCGGCAGCGGCAGCCGGCAGGTTTGAATATTACCCAGTATTTTGCAGCATACCGGGCTTCGTCTGGTTGCAACCGGCTTTGTCATCAGGCCCAACCTGGGATTCTATATGCAGCCTTTCCACTTGATATACCGCAGTACCGCCACCCGGGCGCTCAACGCCGCCGAGATGGCCGCTTTGCTGCGGAAAGCACGGGAGTTTAACAAGGCGAACCGCATCACGGGAATTCTGCTCTATACCCCGGGGCAGTATATGCAGGTGCTGGAAGGCGAGCGGCAGGAGGTAGAAGCCCTCTACGCCAGCATCTGCCGCGACGAGCGGCACCGGCAGGTGCTTTGCCTTACCCAGGGCGCCACGCCAAGGCGGGTGTTTCCAACCTGGAGCATGGGCTTCCTGGCTACTTCTGCCACCGAGTTCGACCGCCTGGCCGGGCACGTCGACCCCGGGCGGCCCATTGGCCAACTCCGCCGGCTGCATAGCACGGGCCCGGGCCTGCTGGCCTTGCTACAGGAGTTTGCCATGGCCCAAATAGTCCAGTTTTAAGGCCGGAAGCGGGGCTGCCAGGGGCGGTGCCTATTCTAAAAATGCAACCCTCTTAGCAGGTGGGCGTTGAAAGCTAAAATCTGCGCATACGGCGCGGGTCTTCACCCTTCAACTCCCTTCAGCAATGAGCAAGCAAAAAGAAAAAGACGAGGAAAAAGACGCCAAAAAAGGCGGTAAGAAAACTGACGCCAGCGCCGGTAGCAGCGACCAGGAAAAAGAAGGCAAAGCCAAGGGCGGCAAAGCCAGCAAAGGCGCGGAGGGCGGCGAGAAAAAGGCTTCTGCCAAAAAAGGCGGCACCGAGAAACTGGAAGACCTGCCCGAGCGCATCACCGACACCGTGGCCGTAACCGTGGGCAACCTGGCCGAGCAGGGCACCCGCAAAGCCATGGAGGCCGTGGGCGACACCGTAGAAAAGGCCGCCAAGAAAGTAGTCGACCTGGTAACGGGCGAAGGCAAAGCCAAGCCCGGCCCGGCCAAAGGCTCGCCCAAAGCCAAGGCGGCCGGGGCCAAAGGCGGCGAAGCCAAAGCCGCCAGCAAGTCGGGCGCGGCCAAAGCCAGCGGCGGCAAGTCCTCCACGGCTAAATCCGGTGCGGCCAAAGGCGGCAAAAAGGAAGGCGACAAAGAGTAGGCTGCAGCATTACATAAAAAGCCTGTTGCTCTCCGCATCACGGAGGGCAACAGGCTTTTTATGTAATGCTGCCAACGCTCAGCTGCCGGCAAAAGCGAACTGCTGCACGGGCTCCCAGGGGCCGCCCAGGTAGCGCCACAGGGCCAGGCCGGTGCCGGTAGCCGGAAAAGGCTGGAAGGCGCGGGAAAGCTCCAGAAAGAGGCGCTTGGCTACATCGGGGCCTACTTTGTTTTGTACCGTAACGTGGGGGTTCAGCCGGTGCTGGTCCTGGGGGGTAAGCCAGGGCTGCCAGGCTGCCTGCAGCTCCCGGTGCAGGGTGCGCAGGCTGGTGTTGTCGAGGTTGAAGGCTACGCCCTGGCCCAGGAAGCGCACCCCGCTTACCTGCAAGGGCAGAAGCGGGAGCGCGGCACAGCGCTGCTGCAGCTCGGCCTTGATGGCGGGCAGCTCGGCGGCCGGCAGGCTGTGAAACAGCGTAACGTGCGCCGCCAGATGGTTGAGCGCGGGCGGGAAGTGCCGCTGGCGCAGGTCGTTGAAGTAGGCCTGCGCCTGCTCGTCGAGGGTCAGGGTTAGTATAAGGGGCCGGGGCGCTTCGCTCATAGGCAGGGGACAGGGTGGTTTAGGTAAACCCTTTCCGCGCCGGAAGGTTGGGCTGGGCGAGGCCAGGCTAGCGGGCCTGCTCCAGCGCCGCCAGGTCGGAGCCGCACACGGCGGGCAGGTTGCGGGCCAGCTTTTCGGCATCCCAGTGCCACCAGGCCAGGGCCTCAAGGCGGGCGATGGTATCGGCATCGAAGCGCATGCGCACCACCGTGGCGGGGTTGCCGGCCACCACGGCAAAGGCCGGCACATCGCGCGTCACCACGGCCCGGGTAGCAATAATGGCCCCGTTGCCGACCTGCACGCCGGGCATAATCAGGGCGTCGTGGCCTATCCACACGTCGTGGCCCACCACGGTGTCGCCCTTCACCGGAAAGTCGCTGAGCGGAAAAGCATGCTCCCAGCCCTGGCCAAACACAGCAAAAGGGTAGGAGCTGAAGCCCGCCGTGCGGTGGTTGCCGCCGTTCATGACAAACCGGACGCCGGCCGCCAGCATGCAGTAGCGCCCAATAATCAGCTTGTCGCCAATAAAGGGGAAGTGGTAGAGCACGTTGCGCTCGAAGTTGCCTACGTCCTCGGGGTCGTCGTAGTAGGTGTAGTCGCCCACTTCAATCTGCGGGCTTTGGATGATGTTTTTCAGGAACACCAGCCGCTGCTGCCCGCCGGCCGGGTGCAGGGTGTCGGGGTGGGGGCCAAAAGTGCTGGGCAGGGGCATCGCAAAGCGCGGATAAAGACGGCTGCAAGCTACACAGGCGGCTTTGCAGCACGGCAAGAGCCCAGCTGTCGGCATTCACAACAAAAGCCCATTCCGCCGGCGGAATGGGCTTTGTCTTTCATGCAGAGCTCAGGTAAGGAATTCTTGCTCCGTACGATTTTGCAGTTAGCGAACGGTCAGGGACCGGGAAAAAGCAGGGGTGCCGTCGTAGTCGACGGTAACAAGGCGGTAGGTGCCGGCCCGCAGGCCCGTGTTCTGAAAGCGGTAGCGCGTGGCCGCCGTTACGGGGCGGTTGGCCATGGCTTCCCAGGAAGACTGGGTGCTGCTGCGGCGCTGCACAATCACGTAGGCCACTTTAGCCGTGGGGGCCAGGGTCCAGGTCAGGGCGGCTTTCTGCCCGCTGCCACTGCTGCCGAAGTTGCTCAGCGTGGGCAGAAAGGCCGGGGCCGGTTTGGCCGGGGCAGCTTCGCCGTTGAAAAGCAGGATGCTAAGGGCAGTGGTAAGCAAAAGCATAATGGAAAAAGGCTTTGGGGAGTTGGAATGATGCAAATATCCTCAATAAAACCGATATGTATCGGGCCTGCTCGGCAGACCTATGTCTGAACCCGGCCAAAGCAGCCTTGCCGTCGGCGGAAGCAATGCTACTGAAACGGCGATGTTGCTTCCCCGCTCAGCTATTGGCACCCGCGATGGGGCGTGCCCGGGCGGGCTGCTCTATTTTCGCACCATGACCTACTCCCTTGTTGTGCAGCACGCCGCCCAGGTGCTGACTTTGGCCGGCGGCCCCGGCACCCAGCCCCTGGCGGGCACCGACTTAGCCGGCTGGACCATTATTGAAAATGGCTACGTGGCCTGCGATGGCGAGCGTATTGCAGCCGTGGGGCCCATGGCCGCGCTCGACCATTCCCGCATAGCCCACACAACCCGGGTGATTGACGCCACGGGCCGGGTGGTGATGCCGGGCCTGGTGGAGTGCCACACCCACCTGGTATTCGGCGGCAACCGCGCCCACGAGTTTGAGCGCAAGCTGCGGGGCGAGTCTTACCTCGACATCCTGGCCAGCGGCGGCGGCATCCTGAGTACGGTGCGCGCCACCCGCGCCGCATCGGAAGAGCAGCTCCTGGCCAACGCCCTGCACCACCTCGACGGCTTTCGGCGCTACGGCGTAACCACGGTGGAAGCCAAGAGCGGCTACGGCCTCGACCGCGACACCGAGCTGCGGCTGGTGCGGGTGGCGCGGCAGGCCGGGCAGCAGCACGCCGTGCGCGTGGTGCCCACCTTCCTCGGCGCCCACGTGGTGCCGCCCGAGTTCAAGCAGGCCGGGCCCCGGGCCTACGTCGATTTTCTGCTGCGCGAAGTGCTGTCCGACCTCAAGGGCGAGGCGGCCTACGTCGACATCTTCTGCGAGGAGGGCGCCTTTCCGCTGGCCGAGTCGCGCTACTACCTCGAGCAGGCCCACAAGATGGGCTTCGGCCTGAAAATCCACGCCGAGCAGCTCCACGACCTGGGCGGCTGCGAGATGGCCGCCGAGCTGGGCGCCACCAGCGTCGACCACTGCGACTACCTCACGCCCGAGGCGGCCGGCCGCATTGCCCGGCTCAGCCAGGGCCGCACGGTGGCCGTGCTGCTGCCCCTGGTGCCGCTGTTTCTGCGCCAGGAGAAGTACGCTCCCGGCCGGCAGTTTATCGAGCAGGGCCTGCCCATTGCCCTGAGCACCGACTTCAACCCCGGCTCCTGCCCCAGCAAAAACCTGTGGCTGGCCATGTCGGTGGGCTGCCTGAAGATGGGCCTGACGCCGCGCGAAGCCATTGCCGCCGCCACCCTCAACGCGGCCTGGGCCATTGGCCTGCAGCAGGAGGTGGGCTCGCTGGAGCCCGGCAAGCGGGCCGACGTGCTGGTGCTCGAGGCCGGCAGCGTAAGCGAGGTGCCGTACTGGCTGGGCGAAAACCCGGTGCGCGACGTTGTTATCGGCGGCGTGCTACAGTAGGCGGATGCGGCGCAGGATTTCGGCTTCGGGCAGCTCTTCCAGCTGGGGCTGAACCACCATATTGGCCTGCACCGTTAGCGCCTGGGTACCGAAGAACAGCCGGTCGTTGCGGCTTTGCAGCACCACGGCCACCATGGGGAAGCCCAGGGGCATGTAGCCACTCCAGCGCAGGCTGCCTGGCGGGGCATACAGCCGGGCCAGGCCATTCACCCCCACGGGGCGCAGGTAAACTTTGGTTTCCGCGGCCTGGGGCACTTCCACATACACCAGTGTGCCGGGACCGGGGGCCAGGAGCTGGTCGATGTTCCACCAGCTAATCGAGTCCAGCGGAATCATGGCCCGGTAAAAGTTGACGGGCGAAGCTGGAATAATGGGAACGGGGGATGTTCCCACGGGTACCCAGCCGATGGAGTCGTTGCTGCTGGCTGGCCCCGGGCTGCTGGCTTGCTGCCACAGCGTCATGGTCCGGGCGGTATCCAGGCCGGCTGGCACCGGCGACTCCAGCGTGAGCATGGCACTACTGGCCTGGGCACTGGCGGCCATTCGCAAACGGGTACTGCCCTGCCAGGCCTGGATGCTAAACTCGCCGCCCGATTGCAGCAGCTGGCCCCAGGCAGTGGTGGTAGGCATGTCGGCCAGCACCATGCCGGCCACGTTGTACACTTCCTTTACGCGCAGCTGGGCCTGGCCGGTCGCCAGGGCGCCGTTGGGCAGGCGGAAGGCATTGGCCGGAAAGCGCAGGGTAGCTTTTCCGGTCGTGCGCAGCACCTGGGCTTCGTTGAGGTTAAAGGTAAACGTCTGCACCACGGGGCCATTTTGCCGCCGCAGCTCAGTCAGCGACCCGGCCTGGTCGGTGGCGATAATGAGAATATCTTCTTTGCGGCAGGACAGCAACAAGCCAGCCCCCAGCAAAAGCAGGGATAAACGCTTCATGAGAGTAAGTAAAAAAGACGGTAGGAAAGAGCTGCCTTAGCGCAGCCCGTAAGAAACTCCCAGCTGCAGGCCGGTCCCGATAAGGTAGCGGGGCTCCAGGCCCGACAGGGGGCGGGTGAGGGAGGTAACGAAGGACGTGGCTGTGGGCTGGGCCAGCAGCTCCCACTGCGGCGCCAGGCGGTAGCGCAGGTCCAGGCCCAGGCTTAGGGCCAGGCTCAGGCGCCGGTACGGATACACCGGGCGGCTCCCGGCCGTGGCCTGGCAGGCACAGGCGTTGCCTTCGCTGCTGTTGCCGCCCACGTAGATGGCCGCCTCGGCCCCGCCCTGCACGGCATAGCGGAACCGGGGGCTGGTCGAGCCCAGCTGGTAGCTGACGCGCACCGGCACCGTCACGAAGCGGTAGGTGTCGCGCAGGCGCACGCTGGTGCCCAAAGAGTCTGACTGCAGGGGGCGCGGGCTGCTGATAATAACCGCGCGGGGTGCATTGATGGCGCGCAGCACCAGGCTGGTGGCGTACTCCTGGTAGCCTAGGCCCCCGCCTACGGCCCAACGGCCGTTGAGCACGCGGCGCAGCTCCAGCTGGGCCCCAAAGCCCATCGCCGGGCGCTCCAGGCTTTCAATCGTAGTAGCCGCGCCCTGCGTGTCGTAGAAGTTGCTGACAGCAGGCCCGGGGGACGGGAACGGAGCCGGTGCCGCCTGAGCCATATCCTGTTGCGTTTCCAGCCGCCGGTACGTCAGGGAGGGGCCGGCCAGCAGCTGCAGCGTCCAGCGCTGCGGGGGCAGCAGGGTGGGGTGCGGGAAGGTGTCGGCCACCGTGCGCACGGCCGGCACCGCCCAGCTTGCCAGTTGCGGAGCTACCGGGTGCAGGGGCAGGCGGGCCACACTGCCGGCAGGCAAAGCCGCGGCCGACGACTGCGCTGCTGCGCTGGCATTTTGCTGCTCCCGGGTGCCGGCGGTAGTAAGAGCCGCAGTTGCCGAGCTGGCCTCCGCTGCGGCTGCCCGCTGCTTGCGTAGGCGGGAGTAGTTGCCAGTAGCACCTGTCAAGGCCGCCGCCTGTTCAGCCTCATGGCGGGTGCGGGAAGAAAGCAGGGCCGAAGGCGTACGGCCTGCCCGGCTTGCCTGGGGGGAAGACAAGGGCTGGGCTGCAGGGCGCAGTGCCGGCGCTGCATCACGCTGCCTGCGGGCCGCGTTGGGAGCCGCTGCCAGCGCCGGGGCCAGGTTTGGCTTGCGGCCAGCCGAAGCAGCGGCTGCGAAGGCCGCCCCGCCATTTCCGGCGTGGCTAACACCTGCGCCTGGGTTCGAGTGGGTCGCTGCCTGGCGGCCAGGCGCGCCGGCCGGCGAAGTGCTGGCGGCAGTAGTTGTAGCGAGGGCCGAAGCAGTAGTTTCAGCCTCCGAGGCGGCGGAGCTGCTGGCTAATACATTTTCTGCCCCCGAAGAAGCGGTTGAAAGTGTCGGCGCGTGGCTGCCGGCGGCAGTGCCAGCGGCGCTTGACTGGGCGGACGAGGCCTGGCGAGCAAGCGCTGCCGTTTGCTCCGCCTCGGGCTGGTGGGGGCGGGGGGCTTGCTGTACGGCCACGGCCTGGCGGCCTTGGGAGTCGGTGCGGTGGGTGCTATACCACCAGGCGCTGAGGCAGGCTGCGCTAAGGAGGCCACCAGTCAGCACGCGGCTGGCCCAGTGGTAGGGGCGCGGGCGGGTCTGGGGCAGGGCCACCGGCGGGGGCAGCTGCTGCCGAATGTTGGCCCACAGGTGCGCGGGCGGCTCCTGGCCGTAGTCGGCCAGGCGGTCGCGCAGGGCGTCGTACAATTCGTTGGGTTCACGTTCGGTCATGGCAGTTGCAGGGCATTTTGCGCCGCAAGGCGCGATTCGAGGAGGCGCCGGGCCCGGGCCAGCTGCGACTTGGAAGTGCCCTCGGCAATGCCGAGCAGCTCGGCGATTTCCTGGTGGGAGTAGCCTTCCACGGCGTAGAGGTTTAGCACGGTGCGGTAGCCCGGCGGCAGGGTGTCGAGCAGGGCCATTACATCGGCGGCGGCCATCTGTTCCAGGGCCGAGTGCTCGCCCGAGCAGATGTCGTCGGCCAGCTCGTCGAGGTCGGCGCCGGGAGCAGGGTGGCGCAGTTTGTGCTGCTCCAGGGCATGCAGCGAAGTGGTGACGGCAATGCGCCGGGCCCAGGCTTCGAAGGGGCCCTGCCCCCGGTACTGGTCGAGGCGGGTAAAGATTTTTACAAAGGTGTTCTGCAGGGCATCTTCCGCTTCCACCCGGCTGGGGCAGTAGCGCAGGCACACGCCCATCAAGTTGTAAGAGAGTTTTTTATAAAGCTGGTACTGCGCTGCCGACTCGCCACGCCGGCACGCGGCCAGCAAGGTTTCATCGATGGGTACGACAACGGACGGCATCAGCAGAAGGAGGTATGAGGAACACTGAAGGAAAAAAGGAGGGGTGGCCAGGAGCCAGCCTCACTCCAGCTCGCCAGCCCGCACTCATCCTTTTTACCTTCGCCGGTGAAGACTTCTGCACCCTTGACCGACGGGGGGCAGCCGCGGTTGCGCGGGGCAGCATCTTTTTTAAAGATAAGGCCGATGTTCCGGCCTAGCAAGCCGGATTGAGGCGCTGCCGCGGCCAGCACCCGCCCTTTTGCCGGCATGCTGCCGCTACCATTTCGTGCCACACTCCGGCCCTTGCCGTATTCTTGCGAAAAAACGGCCCCTCATGACTACCCCGCTATACCACATCGACGCCTTCGCCCAAACCCCTTTTTCCGGCAACCCCGCCGGCGTATGCCCCCTGACTAGCTGGCTGCCCGACGGGCTGATGCAGCAGATTGCCGCCGAAAACAACCTGGCCGAGACGGCTTTCTTTGTGCCCCGCGCCGAGGCCGGCGCAGAGTATGAAATTCGCTGGTTTACGCCGGCCGCAGAGGTCGATTTGTGCGGGCATGCTACCCTGGCCTCGGCCCACGTGCTGTGGCAGCACCTGGGCTTTGCCCACGAGCAGGTGACCTTTCACAGCCAGAGCGGCCCGCTGCGGGTGCGCCGGGAAGAAAGCGGGCGCCTGGTGCTCGACTTCCCCTCGCGCCCGCCCCAGCCCCTGACCGCCCACCCCACGGGCCTGGCCGATGGCCTGCGGGCCACGCCCCTGCACGTGCTGGCCGCCCGCGACCTGGTGGCCGTGTTCAGCTCCGAAGCCGAAGTGCTGGCCCTCAAGCCCGACTTCGCCCAGCTGCTGGGCATCGAGTACCTGGGCGTTATCGCCACCGCGCCGGGCAGCGGCGGCGTCGACTTCGTGTCGCGCTTTTTCGCGCCCCGCGTGGGCATCAACGAAGACCCGGTGACGGGCTCGGCCCACAGTACGCTCATTCCGTACTGGGCCGCCAAGCTGGGTAAGAATGCGCTGCGTGCCCGGCAGGTGTCGCCCCGCGGCGGCGACCTGTGGTGCGCCCTGCGCGAAGACCGGGTGGATATTGGGGGCTATGCGGTAACCTATGCGCTAGGAGAAATCCATTTGCCGGCTTAGCTTTAAGGCAGCGAGTCTTATCCTGCGAGTCAACTCCTTGTCGCCATGAAACCTACCCTACTCCTGCTGCTTTCCGCTTGTTTACTCTCCGGTCGGGGCTGGGCCCAGGATGCGGCAATAGTGGCCCGTGAGCGGGTGCAGGAAGGGGTGGCGCTTTACGACGAAGGCAAGTACGAGCAGGCCGTGGCTAAGTACCAGGAGGCACTGGCTGCCGTGCCCGGCGACTCACACGCGCAGTCGGAGCTGGCCATGACCTTCAACACCCTCAAGCGCTACCCTGAGGCCGCGGCCCTGTGCCAGCAGGTACTGGAAAAGCCCGATGCTGATGTTGCGGTGTACGTCACCTACGGCAACAGCCTGGATGGAATGGGCAAGCCCAGGGAGGCCGAGCAGGCGTACCAGCGGGGACTCAGGCAGTATCCCGACTCCTATGCCCTCTACTACAACCTCGGGGTGGCACAGACCGGCCGCGAGCGGCTCGACGAAGCTTTGAGCAGCTTCCAGCACGCCGTATCCTGCAATCCCAGGCACGCCAGCTCGCACCTAAGCATTGGGGCCGTTGAGCTGGCCAGGCAGAAGCGGGTGCCGGCCATCATGGCCCTGGGTCAGTTTCTGGTGCTGGAGCCGCGCAGCGAGCGGGCCATGCGCCGGGTGGTGGCCCTGGATAAAGCCATGAGCCGGGGAGTAACGCAGCAGGACGAGAACAACATCACCATCAGCATCGACTCGCGCACCCTCACCGATTCCAAGCGTAAAAAGACCGGGCCCGACAACTTCAGCCAAACCGACTTCCTGCTGTCGCTGGGCCGCGCCGTGGAGATGGACAGCAAGAACAAGGCGAAGACGGAGGCAGAGCGGTTCAGCAGCCTGTTCAGCTCCATGTGCCGGCACCTGGCCGAGGTGCAAGGCAAGGGCAACCACGGGTTTATGTGGGAGTTCTACGTGCCGTACTACATCGAGATGGAAAAGAGAGGCTATGTGCCCGCCTTCACCTATCTCATCCACAGCTCCCAGATGGAAGCGGGCGACGTGCAGCAGTGGCTGGCAGCCCACAAAACCGAGGTGGAGGTGTTTCAGGAGTGGGCCCGGAGCTATACCTGGCCCAAGGTGAAAATGTAGGCTGTGGCCGAAAGTGCTGGCTATGTGGGAATTCAAGCATAATATGCGGCTAACCTTACGTACAAGAAACAGCCTGCTGGCATTGGGCTTCTGCCTGCTGGGCAGCATGGCCCAGGCCCAAAGCCCATCGGCCCAGGTGCTGCTGGACCAGGGACTGGAGCTGTTTAAGGCCGACGACAACGCGGGGGCGGCCGCCAAGTATGAGCAGGTGCTGGCCAGTGTGCCCGGCAACATCGCCGCTTTGATGGGCTTGATGTATTGCTACATGAACCTGCACCGGGATACGGAGCTGGTGAGCGTGTGCGAAAAGCTGCTGCAGGCTCCTGGGGAGCTGCCATTGGCTACTGCCTACAGCTACTACGGGTTAGGCCTTAGCCACCTCAAGCGCTATGCCGACGCCGAACAGGCGTTTGCCAAGGGCGCTGCACAGTACCCCGATGATTTCGCGCTGCATTTCAACCGGGGCAACAACCTGATTCGACTAAGCCAGCCGGCGGCTGCTAAACAAAGCTATTGCGCTGCTGTGGTGGCAAACCCCCGTCACTTCCGCTCGCATCTCAACCTGAGCGTGGGAATGTTTGCCGAGGGAGACCGGGTGCCCGCGGTGCTAGCCTTGGGCCGCTACCTGGAGCTGGATGCCCAGGGCCAGCAGGCGGCCGCCCGCGCCGGCCAGTTCGACCAGGCCTTGATGCAGGGCGTACGTCGTCAGGATGAGGGCCACGTCAACGTAACCTTGCCCAGCAAGAGCGTCGATGCCTTGAACGCCGGCACCGTGAAGCCAGACGACTTTGCCAACCTTGAGGTGGGCCTGACTTTAGCCGCAGCCAAGGCAGTAGGGGAAAGCAAGGGGAAAAGCTCCCATATTACCCTCGTGCATGAAGTATTTGTGGAGTTGTGCCGGCTGCTGGCTGCGCAGGCCCCGGGCCAGCGTACGGGGTTTGCCTGGCAGTACTACGCTCCCTATTATGTCGAGCTCGAAAAGCAGGGCCATGCCCCGGCTTTTGTACACCTGACGCACACGGCCCAGGGCGAGCCCGAGGTGCAGCTCTGGCTCGCCGCACACAAAGCAGATGTGGCAAAGTTTCAGCAGTGGTCAGCTGCTTATGCATGGCCGAAAGGGCTGCGGTAGAATGAACTAAACAACAGCGGGACTTACTTGACCGAGGCTTTGGCCGGGGCTTTCTTCTTGGTGGTAGTCGCTGCCCCCAGGCGCTCGGGGTTTTCGGCCAGGAACTTGCCCCAGCTTTTGCCGCCGGCCACGCCCGCGTTGTTGCCTTTCTGGTAGTGGTGGCACAGGGCCACGGCCAGGGCATCGGTGGCATCCAGAAACTTGGACGCCTCGGCTACGGGCGGCAAAGTCAGGGTCTGGCGCAGCATGTGGGCCACGTGCTCCTTGGTGGCCGAGCCGGAGCCGGTGATGGACTGCTTCACCTTGGTAGGGGCGTACTCCACGTAGGGAATCTGGCGGGAGAGGGCCGCGGCAATGGCCACGCCCTGGGCCCGGCCCAGCTTGAGCATGCTTTGCACGTTCACCCCAAAAAACGGGGCCTCAATGGCCAGCTCGTCGGGCAGAAACTCGTCAATCAGCTCAATCATGCGGTCGAAGATGCGCTTGAGCTTCACGGCATGGTTAGCGCCCAGGGCCTTCATGTTGATGACATCGTACTGCAGCACGTCCACGCGCTGCCCGCGCACTTCAATCAGGGCGTAACCCATAATCTGCGTGCCGGGGTCGACGCCCAGGATAATCTTGGGCAGCAGGTCGAGGGCAGGGGCGGGGCGGGGGCGGGTAGGGGCAGGCATCTCTTACAAAGTTACGTGCAAAGGCGGGTGGTTTCCTTTTATAGAATTTAGACGTTAGACATGAGACATTAGAAAGTTCTTTCGGCAGAACGATTCTCATGTCTCATGTCTAACGTCTCATGTCTAAGGTCTCAGTTCTCATGTCTGAGGTCTCAGTTCTCATAGCGGCCGTAGTTTTGAAGTCCGTGAACCCCGAAGCCGACTCTTCCCCTGTTGCCGCTGCCAAATCCCGGCGGCTTGCCCGCCTGGTGCTGCTGGGCAAGCTGGGTATTACGCTGCTCACGCTGGGCTTGCTCTATAACTCAGTGTTTGCCGCGCCCGATACGGCGGCGGCCTGGCGGCAGCTGCTGGCCTCGGCCCTGAGCGGGGCCGGCCGCGCGCCGGTGCTGGCCGCCCTCGCCCTGGTGCCCCTCAACTGGGGGCTGGAGGCGTGGAAGTGGTACCGCCTGGCCCGGCACCTGGAGCCCGTCACGTTTGGGCGCAGCCTGCGGGCCGTGCTGGTGGGCCTCACCCTGGGCTTTGCCACCCCCAACCGGGTGGGCGACTACGCCGCCCGCATCATTGAGCTGAAAAGCCGCCGCGTACACGCCCTGGGGGCCGTATTCCTGGGCCGCTACTGCCAGCTGGTGGTCACGGTGCTGGCCGGCGTAGCGGGCGTGCTGTACTTCCTGCTGCGGTTTTACCTCAAGGGCTACCCGGCGGCCGGGCTGGGCGTGCTGGCCACGGCCCTGGTCGTGTGCCTGCTGGTGCTGGTGCCGCTGTACCGCTCCCGCCTGCTGCTGTCGGCGCTGGGCATCTGGCGGCCCCTGCGGCGCTTCCGGCCGGCCCTGGCCGTGATGCCCACCTACCCGGCACAGGCCCTGCACGCGGTGCTGGCTATTTCGGGGCTGCGCTACGGTGTGTTCTGCGCCCAGTTTATGCTGCTGCTGCTGGCTTATGGTGTAAAGGCCCCGCTGGGTGGCGGCCTGGCCGCCGTGGCCGGCACTTTCCTGATGAAGTCGCTGGTGCCCTCGCTCAATGCCCTGGCCGATGTGGGCGTGCGGGAGCTGTCGGCCACCCACCTGTTCAGCCTGCTGGGCCAGCCGGTGCTGCCGGTGCTCTCGGCCAGCCTCAGCCTGTGGGTGCTCAACATTGCCCTGCCCAGCGCGGCGGGCCTGCTGCTGGTGCCGGGTATTCGGGTGCTCCGTCAAAAGCAGGGCCGGCCATGATAATAGCAGGACTGATGCTGCTTGCGGTGCCAGCAGCCTATGCCGGGGTAATGGCCTGGCTGCGCGGGGGCAACCCAGGCTCCCTGCCCCCCGCAGAGTTGGTAGCCAGCCCTAACTTGGGTGATACCCAGCCAGGCGCACAGTCAGGAAATCCGCAGTTGGCTGGCTCCCCTCTCCGCGGGAGAGGGGCCGGGGGTGAGGTTGCCGGTACCGCGCCTCCCCAATTCTCCATCCTGATAGCCGCCCGCAACGAAGCTGCAAACCTGCCGCAGCTCCTGGCCGACCTGCAGGCCCAGACCTTGCCCGCATCTCAGTTCGAGGTGCTTATTGCCGACGACCATTCCACCGATGCCACGGCCGCCCTGGTGCAGGCCGCTGCTGCCACAAGCGCCTTTTTCCTGCGCCTGGTGCAGCTGCCGGCCGGGCAGACGGGCAAAAAAGCGGCCCTGGCCGCCGCCCTGGCCCGGGCCCGGGCCCCCTGGCTGGTATGTACCGATGCCGACTGCCGGCTGGGTTCCGGCTGGCTGGCGGCCTACGCCCGGCTTATTGCCCGCCACCCCGAAACACAGTTTGTCAGCGGGCCGGTGCTGCTCACGGGGCCGGAAACGCCGCTGCACTACCTCATGGGGCTGGAGTTTGCCGGCCTGATAGGTGTTGGGGCGGCCTGCATCCGGCGGGAGCGGCCCACCATGTGCAACGGCGCCAACCTGGCCTACTGCCGCGCTGCTTTCGAGGCCGTGGGCGGCTATGCCGACAACACCCACGTAGCCAGCGGCGACGACGAGTTTCTGCTGCACAAGATTCACGCCCGCTACCCCGCTGGCAGTGTGCGCTTCCTGGCCGATGCCGCCGCCATTGTGCGCACTGCAGCGCCGCATAGCATCGCCGAGCTGCTGCGGCAGCGCGTGCGCTGGGCCAGCAAGTGGAAGCACTACCAGAGTGCGGCGTCGCGGCAGTTGGCCCTGCTGGTGCTGGGCGCCAACCTGGCCCTGGCCGCCGGGCTGGTAGCGGGCATTATCTGGCCGGCGCTTTGGCCCTGGGTGGCCGCTGCCTGGACGCTCAAGCTGGGCGCCGACGCCTGGTTTCTGTGGCCGGCGCTGGGCTTTTTCGGGCGCCGCCGCTGGCTATGGGCCATGCTGCCGCTGCAGCTGCTCTACGGGCCGTATGCGCTGGCCGTGGGCCTGGCCGGCTGGCGCGGCGGGTATAAGTGGAAAGGGCGCCGGGTGAGCTGAGGCCGCCGCTACGCATGCGCGGCCACACTGGCTGGCTTTGTAGGAGGAGCAGCATTGGCCCTTGCCGGGCGGGGGCGGGCGAGGCGCTCCCGCAGGGCCAGAAACGGCCGCTCGAAATAGTGGTACGACAAGCTGCTGAGGATAACGGAGCCGCCCAGCGTCACAGCAGTCATCAGCAGCGCTTTGGGGGCGGTATCGATGGAAATCTGGCGGGTGATGCAGTACTGCAGCGCCACGTGGATGACAATAATGTGGAACACATATAAGCCGTAGCTGATGGTGCCCAGGTAAGCCAGCACCCGGCTTTTGATTTGAATGGCGGAGCCGGCCGGCAGAAACATGGCAATGAGGGCAGTAAACAGCGCCGCCACTACCAGGGGGCGGAAGATGTTGAACACGCTGCCGGTAACGTAAGGCAGCACGTCGACCTGAAACACCACCGCCAGCACCACCACCAGAATAAGCAGGTAGCGCAGGGCCAGGGCCAGGCCGTTGATGCGGGCCGAAAAGCCGGCGTAGTCCCGGGCCACCCAGTAGCCCAGCAGGCCCCCAATGGCAAACACGTCGAGGTGGGTGAGCAGGTCGTTGGTGTCCATCATGGTGTTGTTGGGAAACACATAGGGCTCCACGAAGCGGAACGCGCAGGCCAGGGGCAGGCAGGCCAGCAGGAAGGTAAGCACGTGGCGCAGCGGCAGCAGAAACACGGCCAGCATCCACACCAGGTAGAAATGCTCTTCGATGCACAGCGACCAGAACACCGGCAGGGGCGTGGTGCGCGGGAAGTTGTCGGCCAGCAGCATCTTGTAGTTTTCCAGAAACGTGAACGAAAACCGCCAGTCGGGCACGTAGCCGCCGCCCACCATGTGAAAGCCCCAGCGGTCGGCCCAGGCCTCGGGCAGCAGGAATGCCAGCAGCACCAGGGCGTAGAACAAGGGCCAGATGCGCAGGCTGCGCCGGATAAAGAAGCTGCGCAGGTTTACCTGGCCACGGGCCAGCTTGTCGGCCACCAGCAGGTAAGTAATGAGAAAGCCGCTGAGCACGAAAAAGAACTGCACCCCAATGCCGCCGCCCCGCTTCAGGTAGTTGAACACCGGAAAGTCGCCCTGAATGGGCAGGTGCAGTAGGTACACCTTGAAAAAGGCAAAAAAGCGCAGCGCTTCCAATGAAGGAAAATGCAGCTTGTCGGAAGTGGAGGTAGGCGCCAGGGGCTGCATTCGCAAGCAGGAAAATGTAAGCGAAGCTAAGGATAAAGGCTGCGGGGAGCCTGGCCGGGCGAAATGAACGGGCGGGCGCAGCGAGCAGCGCCGGAGCAGGGCGGCGATAGGCTGCTGTGGCTTAGCCATGCCGAAAAAAGTGGCCTCAGCGCAATAGAAAACCACAAAAAAGCCTTGTAAACCGAAGCCGGGAGCCTACCTTGTTAGTATCAAACCAACCACCAAAACCACGTTGTCATGGCTGCTAATTCTTCGGGTTTCACCATTGCCGCCGGCATGGGACTGATTGTACTGCTGATGGGCTACACGCTGCTGAATGCCGCAGGGCTGGTGGGCCTGGCCAGCGAGCCGCAACCGCTGGAATGCGGGGTTGTGGCAGCCGATACCACTTACGCAGAAGCACCGGAGGGGCCGGCAAGGTATCCGCTCCTGACAGAGGAAGATGCCGCGTTGGCTAGTACCGGCGACGCGCTTTTCAAAAACAACTGCGCCCAGTGTCATGCAATAAACGACCGGGTAGTAGGCCCGGCCCTGGCCGGCATCAACCAGCGCCGCCCCATGTCCTGGCTTATTCCCTGGGTGAAGAACTCCAGCAAGATGGTAGCCAGCGGCGATGCGTACGCAGTGAAAATCTTCAACGAGTACAGCAAGCAGCAGATGCCCAGCTTTGCGCTTACCGACGACGAAATAAAGGCAGTGCTGAAGTACGTGGAAGTGGAAGAAAGCCACCGCTCCTTTGCTGTGGCGGCAGTAGTCGATTAGCTGAATCAGCCAACCGGCCCCAGCCAGGCGGCTATGGCATAAGCATGATGTCAATCAGGACAGTATTGTCCTGCTTCCACTGCAGCCAGCCTGTGGTAGCAGTCTTACACTTGTCAATGTATTCCTGACAGGGCTGGCCTTCGTGCGGGTTGCGGGGCTGGTTGTAGAAGCAGTCGTATCGGACTTTCAACCAGTCGCCTTTTACTTCCTGCGGGCAGAACATCTCATGTCCAGCCGGAATAGCCAGCGTGTCGGCCTTGCTCTGCGGCATTTTGCGCAAAGGCAGCCTGCTAATGCGGCGGTTGGCTGTCTCAGTAGCGCGCCGAATGCCGTACGAGGAGAGAATGTACTCGTCCCAGGTCCAGAATTTATACTCTTTCGTGCGGGGCAAGTATTTGATGACAGAGAAATTAATCAAAACCCGGTAGGCCTTTGCGGTTGTTCGCACGCACACAAAGTGCATAATGCCGTAGTCGGGCTTAAAGAACATGGGGCATATGTCGGTGGACTCCTCGGTCCCCTCATACTGGTACATATCGCGCCGGGCGAGCGTGTCGGTCAGCAGGCTGTCGTTAAAAATGCTGAAGAAGCTGTTTAGGAAGTCGGGGTTGGGGCGATTTTGCGCAGCAACAGGACGGTAAAGGCGAGCCAGTGCCAAGCCAGCCAGT
>NZ_BAABGZ010000073.1:0-86561 GCF_039541835.1 Hymenobacter saemangeumensis
CTGGCTGGCTTGGCACTGGCTCGCCTTTACCGTCCTGTTGCTGCGCAAAATCGCCCCAACCCCGACTTCCTAAACAGCTTCTATAGTAGAAAGTATTCCTTTTGCCTGGCAGGCAGCCGTACTTTCGTAGTCTGGTTTCCACCCCCGCCGAAACCTTCCGCCCGCCTCCCGCTGTTAGTCTTTTCATGCCCAAAAACTCTGCTCTGCAAGTAGGCGCGCCCGCCGCCGACCCCATCGACCAGCTCGACCCCCGCGAATTTATTCTCATCAAAAACGCGCGGGTGCACAACCTGAAAAACCTGAGCGTGGCCCTGCCCCGCAACCAGTTTATCGTAGTGACGGGCCTGAGCGGCTCGGGCAAGTCCAGCCTGGCCTTTGATACGCTGTATGCTGAGGGCCAGCGCATGTACGTGGAAAGCCTTAGCTCCTACGCCCGCCAGTTCCTGGGCCGCATGGACAAGCCCGACGTGGACTACATCCGGGGCATCTCGCCAGCCATTGCCATCGAGCAGAAGGTGAGCATCAAGAACAACCGCTCGACGGTGGGCACCAGCACCGAGATTTACGACTATCTCAAGCTGCTCTTCGCCCGCGTGGGCCGCACCTACTCGCCTGTCAGCGGCGAGCAGGTGCGCAAAGACAACGTAGCCGACGTGGTCGACTTCCTGGGCGGCCTGCCCGAAGGCAGCCGCGCTATGATTCTGGCCCCGCTGCAGCCGGCCGAAAAAGGCCGCCCCATGAGCAAGGAGCTGGATTTGCTGCTGCAGAAAGGCTACAGCCGCGTGGTGGTAGATGGCGAAACCTCCTTCATCGAAGACCTGATAGGGGAGGGCAAGCCCGAAGTGAAGGGCGACGTGTACATCATGGTAGACCGCGCCGTGCTGAAGCCCGGCGACGAAGACCTGCTGTTCCGCCTGTCCGACTCGGTGCAGACGGCTTTCTTTGAGGGCCATGGTGCCTTAGTTGTCCGTTGTCAGTTGCCAGTTGTCAGTTCGGATAAGAGCCTGACAACTGACAACGAGCAACTGACAACTAATAGAACCTTCTCCGATAAGTTTGAGCTGGATGGCCAGGTGTTTGAGGAGCCCAGCGTCAACTTCTTCTCCTTCAACAACCCTTACGGCGCCTGTCAGACCTGCGAGGGCTTCGGCTCGGTGCTGGGCATTGATGAAGACCTGGTGATTCCCGACAAGAGCCTGACGGTGTATGAGGGGGCCATTGCCCCCTGGCGCACCGAAAAGCAGGGTGAGTGGCTCAAGCCCCTGCTCAAAAACGGCATCCGCTTCGACTTCCCCATTCACCGCCCCTACAACGAGCTGAGCGAGGCCGAGCAGCGCCTGCTCTGGACCGGCAACAAGTACTTCGAAGGCCTCAACGCCTACTTCAAGTGGGTGAGCGAGCAAACCCACAAGATTCAGTACCGCGTGCTGCAGAGCCGCTACCGGGGTCGTACCACCTGCCCCGACTGCCGGGGAACCCGCCTGCGCAAAGATGCCCAGTACGTGAAAATCGATGGCCGCAGCATTGCCGACCTGGTGCTGCTGCCCATCGCGGAGGCCGAGCAGTTCTTCCACAACATGAGCCTGAGCGAGCACGAAGCCAAGATTGCCGAGCGCCTCGTGACGGAAATCACCAACCGCCTGAGCTACCTCAACCGCGTGGGCCTGGGCTACCTCACCCTCAACCGCCTGAGCAACACGCTCTCCGGCGGCGAAAGCCAGCGCATCTCCCTGGCTACCTCCCTGGGCTCGGCCCTGGTGGGCTCCATGTACGTGCTCGACGAGCCCAGCATCGGCCTGCACCCCAAAGATGCCGAGCAGCTCATCGGCGTGCTGCGCTCCCTGCAGCAGCTCGGCAACACCGTGGTGGTGGTGGAGCACGAGGAAAAGATGATGGAAGCCGCCGACCAGATTATCGACATCGGCCCCGAAGCCGGCAGCGGCGGTGGCAACCTGATGTTCCAGGGCAGCTACGACGAGCTGCTGCGCGACACCGAAACCTACACCGGGCAGTACCTGAGCGGCCGCATGGAGGTGGCCGTGCCCCGGGTGCGCCGCCCCTGGCGCAATGCCCTGGAGCTGACCGGCGCCCGCGAAAACAACCTCAAAAACGTGAGCGTGAAGTTTCCGCTGGGCGTGATGACGGTGGTGACGGGCGTGTCCGGCTCGGGCAAATCCACGCTCATCCGCCGCATCCTGGCGCCGGCCCTGATGAAGCAGCTGGGCGGCGGCGCCGGCGAAAGCACGGGCAAGTTCGACAAGCTGACCGGCGTGCAGGGCCAGGTGTCGCACGTGGAGTTCGTCGACCAGAACCCCATCGGCAAGTCGTCGCGCTCCAACCCCGTGACGTACGTGAAGGCCTACGACACCATCCGCAGCCTGTTTGCCGAGCAGCCCCTGGCCAAGGCCCGCGGCCTCAAGCCTTCGCACTTCTCCTTCAACATCGAAGGGGGGCGCTGCGAGGTGTGCCAGGGCGAAGGCCAGGTGAAGATTGAGATGCAGTTTATGGCCGACATCTACCTGACTTGCGAAAGCTGCGGCGGCCGCAAGTTCAAGCAGGACGTGCTCGACATCAAGTTTCAGGACAAAGGCATCGACGAAGTGCTGGAGCTGACCGTGTCCGACGCCGTGGAGTTTTTCAAAAGCCAGCCCAAGGTGGCCGAGCGCCTCAAGCCCCTCGAAGACGTGGGCCTGGGCTACATCCGCCTGGGGCAGTCGGCCAACACCCTTTCCGGCGGCGAAGCCCAGCGCGTGAAGCTGGCCAGCTTCCTCACCAAAGGCGCCACCCTGCAGCAGGATAAAATCCTGTTCATCTTCGACGAGCCCAGCACCGGCCTGCACTTCCACGACATCAGCAAGCTGCTCACGGCCCTGAACGCGCTGGTGGAGCAGGGCAACTCCGTGCTCATCATCGAGCACAACATGGACATCATCAAGTGCGCCGACTGGCTTATTGACCTCGGCCCCGAGGGCGGCCTCAACGGCGGGCACCTGCTGTTTGAGGGCACGCCCGAGCAGATGGTGGCGTTGAAAGACAGCAACCACACGGCTCGGTTTCTGGCCGAGAAGCTCTGAAAACCGTTGGGCAAATAGCCCCGCACCGGGGTTTTAGTGCCTGAAAAATGAATCCATCAGCCACATTTAATGCGTAGGTTGCAGTCCTTTTCCTGTTTACTTACAATATAATCAGTTTCTTCTGCAAGAAATGACGGACCAAAATTCTGTAGCTCAACCTCTTTGGCGCTGGCTGGCTGCCCTGGCTGTTCTGGTGAACATTGCGGTAAGCTATTTTTCCAACACCCGGCAGTTCAACGGGCAGTCCATGGGCGAGGTATCCGCTAAGTACACCACGCTGCTGACTCCGGCCGGCTATGCCTTCAGCATCTGGGGCCTCATTTTCTTTTCTTTGTTGGTGTATGCGGTATGGCAGCTGCTGCCGGGGCAGCGGGCCAATCCGCTGCCGGATGAAGTGGCCAAGCCCCTGCTGGTGGCCAACCTCGGCTGCGCGGCCTGGGTGCTGCTGTTTGCGCACGAACAGATACTGGCTTCGGTGCTGACCATGCTGGCTATCCTGGCAGCTACGGTACTGGCCTACGGCACGGCCCGCGACCTGATACGCCTGCAGGGGGTGGCGCCGCGCTGGGTAAGCATCCCTTTCGCCCTGTTCCTGGGCTGGATTCTGGTGGCCAGCGTGCTCAACATTGCCATTGGCCTGCACGTAGCCGGGCTGGATGTAAGCCTGGAGCTTTCGACCATGATGGCCTACGGCGTGCTGGCCTTAATGCTGGGGTTGGTGCTGGTTCTGACTCGGGTGTTCCAGGAGCGCACGCTGCCACTGGTGGCCGCCTGGGCGCTGGTAGGCATCTGGGTGGCCCGTCTCAGCGAACACCCCGACCTGGCCTGGGTGGCGATGGCAGGGGCCGTGGTGGTGGCTATTCTGGGGCTGGTGCTGGCCCAGCAGGGCCGCAAGCTGCAGCCCTGGGAAGTAGCGTCGGCCGCCGCCGCGGAGGCGGCCCGGCAGCAGGCGTCACACTAGCCGGCCCGCTCCCAGGCATGGGCGCTGGCGTTGCCTGCTGGTTTGCCTGTTAGCTTTGTGCAGTCAATTCTTACACGTTTACTGCTCTCGCTTATGCGCCAAAACCTTGTTGCCGGCAACTGGAAAATGAACATGACTTACCAGGACGGCCTCGCCCTGGTGTCGGAAATCACCAACATGGTGGCCGATGAAGTCGCCGCCCCCAACGCGCCGCAGGTGGTTATCTGCCCGCCCTTTCCCTTGCTGCACGGCATCGGCAAGCTGTTGCCCCAGGGCTCGCGCTTCCACCTGGGTGCCCAGAACTGCCACCACAAGGAAAGTGGCGCCTACACCGGCGAAGTGTCGGCTAAGCTGCTCGCTTCTATTGGCTGCGAGTATGTCATTCTGGGCCACTCCGAGCGCCGCCAGTACTTCCGCGAAGACGACGAGCTCCTGGGCCAGAAGCTGAAAGCTGCCCTGGCCGCCGGCCTCAAGCCCATCTTCTGCGTAGGCGAGTCGCTGGATACCCGCGAGATGAACGAAACCTTCGACTTCATCGGCAAGCAGCTGCAGGATGGCCTGTTCCACCTCAGCAACGAGGAGTTCGACCAGGTAACCATCGCCTACGAGCCCATCTGGGCCATCGGCACCGGCAAAACCGCCAGCAGCGACCAGGCCCAGGAAGTGCACGCCTTCATCCGGGAGCGCATCGCCCGCGCCTACGACGCCGAAGCCGCCCTGAACACCACCATCCTGTACGGCGGCTCGGCCAACGCCCAGAACGCCCGGGAGCTGTTTGCCAAGCCCGACGTGGATGGCGGCCTCATCGGCGGCGCCTCGCTGAAGTCGCGTGACTTCACCGAAATTATTAAGTCGTTTTAATGGATTTGCTTTTTAGATAGCACACCCGCAAATTTTTAATTTGTATTGTATTTTATGACAATATAAATTTTAAATCGCGAGCCCAAGGCGAGAGTTGAAAGTTAAAAGCTGGTGAACCTGCTTTTTAACTTTCAACTCTCGCCTTTTTTGCTCTGGTACTAAACCAGGAACGGTTATAGGGATGGCATAAGGCACGCCGTTTTTTTAACCCTGCCCGCAAGGAGGGCCGCCTATCTTTCAGGCACTATTGAATTCGTTTTTCATCTACAGTGATGCCTGTTTCCCTTCGTTGGCTGTTGTTGAGCCTGTTTTGCGGCCGTCTGCTGAGTGCCTCGGCCCAGCCCGCCACGGCACCGCTGCCTATTCATCCCATCCGTAGCATCAGCCCCAGCGACAGCAGCTTTGCGGACCTGGAGTTTCTGACTCAGGAGATAGGCAGCGCCCGGGTTGTGATGCTGGGCGAGCCCACCCACGGCGAAGGCACGGTGTTCGAAGCCAAGGTGCGGCTGATGCGGTTTCTGCAGCGGCGGATGGGCTTCACCACCGTGGCCTTCGAAAGCGGCCTGTATGAGCTGGACCTGGCCCAGCGCCGCATTGAGGCTGGTACCAAGGTGCAGGAAGCGCTCGAAAGCAGCGTGTTTGGGGTCTGGACCGGCACCCGGGAGTTTCAGCAAGTGCTGCCCCTGCTGGGCCGGCGTGGCCTGCGGGTAGCCGGCTTCGACTACCAGCTCAGCGGCAGCTACCAGGACGAGCTGCTGGACGAGCTCGAAGCCTTCCTGAAGCCGGAAAAAGGGGCCGACGGCATTGCCTACGACTACCTCGACGAGTGCCTGAGCACCATGGGGGAGAGCTTCCTGTTTCCGCCCTCCCACCAGCTGGCTCTGTTCGAGCTGCAGCTTGGCAAGGCCCGGCGCCTGCTCGAAAAGGTGGCGGCCGGCACCAGCCCGCTTCGCCAGGAGCGGGCCCGCTTCTGGCTGCAAACCCTGCGCAGCCTGCAGGCCCTGGCCCGCGACTACGCCCACAACGACCCCGGCACGAAAGGGGAAGCGGAGTTCAAAGCCACCGACAGCAACCCCCGCGATGCGCAGATGGCCGACAACCTCTTATGGTACCTGCGGCAGCATCCCAAGGAAAAGGTCATCTGCTGGGGCGCCCTGCCGCATCTCTCTAATAAAGCCGAGGTGCTGGACAACGCCGAAATCCAGACCTACCGCCCCATGGGCCGGGCCGTGAAAGCCGCCCTGGGGCCCGACGCGGTGTATGTGCTCGGTACCCTGGCCGGTGGTGGCACCCACGGGTTTCCAAACTATGGAGGCTACCAGCCAGTACCCGCGCCCGCGGTCGGCAGCCTGGAAGCCGAGCTGCTGGCCAGCGGAAATGACTACTGCTTTGTAAGCCTCAAGCACGACGCTCCCGGCCGGCCGCTGACCACCTATGCCTTTGAATATACACCCTTCACCGGCCCCTGGAGCGAGGTAGTGGACGGCTTCCTGTTTCTGAAAACCGTTGCTCCGCCCCACGGGGCAGTGCCCGCCTCTACCGAGCCAGAAGTAGCTGCGGCACCAGCCCCTGCGCCCCGGCGGCCGGGCCGCCCGCAGCCCGCCCCGGTGCTCTCCCGCCCGTCCGGCCAGCTGCTGATGCTCAGCGGTGCGGTGGCCGACCGTAAGACTACCCGGCCGGTGCCCTTCGCTACGGTGGCCGTGCCCGGGCGGGGCGTCGGTACGGTAGCCGATGCCCAGGGCCGCTTTCAGCTGGCCGTGCGCCGGGGCGAAACCCTGCAGGTAAGCAGCATTGGCTACGAGCCCGAGCTGCTGCCGGCTCCCGGGGCAGAAAGCCCGTTGAGCGTGCAGCTGGCGCCGGCCTCCTTCACCCTGGCCAACGTTCAGGTGAGCGGCCGGTCGCTGGACCCGCGGCGGATTATGAAAAACGTTATCCGGAACGCCACTGCCAACTACGAGCAGCAGCAGGACCACGCCGCCCAGGTGTACTCGCGCCGCCGGCTCATTAGCTTCGACACCTTGCGCCACGAGGTAGAGTACCTCAGCCATATCCTTCACCCCGCAGGCTTTCGCGAGTGGATGGGAGGGTTTCTGATGCTGGGACCGCAGGAAACCCATAAGGTGCTGGAGTCCCACGTAGTGGTGCCGGCGCCCCGGCCCCTGCGCCAAGCCGATTACTCCCAGGGCGGACACGGCTTCTACACGGCCGGAGCCGACCCGGTGCGCATCTCGCCACTTTTCAAAGCCAAAACCGTAGGGCGGTATGCGCTGACGCTGGACAGCATCGAGCACCGGGATGGCGAAACGTTCTACATCCTGCGCTTCGCCGCCAAGCGGCCCAGCAAACGGGTTACGGGCATGTACCTCACCGGCGGGTACTCCGGCCGAATCTACGTGCGGGAGCAGGACTACGCCGTGGTACGCTACGAGGCGCTCTGGATACAGGATACCCTGATGTGGAACTCCACGGCCCGCAAGTACTACGGGCGCCCCGTTATAACCGCCCGCCTGTACTCGCAGGTGTTTTCCGACAACCGCAAGGCCCACGTAGTCACCTACCGCAAGGGCGACAATGGGCGCTACCACATCAGCACCAGCGTGGCCCAAAACCTGACGGCGGGCCGCATGCTGGGCGGCAATGCTTTCTACAGCCAGGCTTCCTGCGAGGAGTTCTTTAGCCCCCTTCCGGCCGGGGCCCCGGTTCCGGACTCAGTGAAAGAGCCGGAGCTGGCCAGGGGGGAAATCAGCCAGCTGCTGCAAGCCAGCTACCGGCCCGATTTCTGGAACAGCTACCAACGTCCCTTACCTGGGGAGCCGGTGCCGTCGCTGAAGGCCAGCAAGCGCTGAGCGGTACGCGGCACCCAGGAGCAGCCCCCAGCAGGTCGGAATCTAGGGCCGATAGTATCTTTGGCCTGGTCAACCAGCATGAACGAAGCCGGGGCATCGCGCTGTTCCTCATCACTGGTTGCAAGGCATAGCTGAACGCCGCGCCCCATTTATCCTAGAGTTATATCCCAGACCGCCTCCCATTATAATTTATAATTCATAATTCAAAATTTATAATTCAAAAAGCCATGCTTTCCTTTATCCTCACTGCGTTGCTGGCCTTTAGCCCCGCCAAAGCGCCGGTAGCGGCCCCGGCCGGCTCCCTGGAGCCTTGCCGCATCTTCGGCTCGGTGTACCTCGAAACCGACCCCAGCCGGCGCAGCTACTGCTTCGGCACGGTGTACGTGGAGCCGGAAGAAGCCTTCGCCAGCCTGGTGGTGTTCAAGGAAAGCAACAAGCTGTTTGCCGACAAAGCCGGCCTCTGGGCCGATGCCCCCAACCGCGAGTTTGCCGACTACGTGCTGTTCGTCACCCCCGACCGCGGCAAGGCCGACTTCGCCATTCACTACACCAAAGTGCGCTCCTTCGCCGGATGCCGCAATTAGGTCTTAGGGACTTAGGTTTTAGGAATTAGGTGGCAATCAGCCCTTGATTATTAAAACCTAATCCCTAAGACCTAAGTCCCTAACACCTAACTCATGGACTTTATTGAACTGACCGTTCAGGCCCCGCGTGAGCTGGCCGACATCCTGGTGGCCGAGCTGGCCGAAGTAGGCTTCGACACCTTCGAAGACAACGACGAGGGCTTTTGCGCCTACACCACCGAAGACGTATTCAACCCCGATGCGGTGGCCGAAATCATGGCCCGCTACCTGGGCCTGGGCGAGCTGAACTACTCGCACCGCGTCATCACCCGCCAGAACTGGAATGCCGAGTGGGAAAAGAACTTTCAACCCCTGGTGATTGCCGATAAGGTGTCGGTGCGGGCGCCGTTCCACCCCAAGCCCGAAGGCGTGGAGTATGACATCGTAATCATGCCGCGCATGTCGTTCGGCACCGGCCACCACGAAACCACGGCGCTGATGCTGGAAAACCAGCTGGGCGTAGACCACCAGGGCAAGCGCGTGCTGGACATGGGCTGCGGCACGGGCATCCTGGCCATCATGGCCGAAATGCTGGGTGCCCGCGAGGTGCTGGCTGTGGACGTAGAGCCCTGGACGGTAGAAAACGCCCGCGACAACGCCGCCGAAAACAGCTGCCGCGTCATCGAGTGCCGCCTGGGTGGCGTCGAAACCCTGGCCGACGAAGCTCCCTTCGACCTCATCCTGGCCAACATCAACCGCAACGTGCTGCTCGAAGACATGCATGAGTACGCCCGCCTGCTGCCCGCCGGCTGCCCCATCCTGTTCAGCGGCTTCTATGAGGAGGACCTGGACAAAATCACCGCCGAAGCCCAGCGGCAGAACCTGGAATACCAGCGCCACACCACCCTGCGCAGCTGGGTGTCGGCGCTGTTTATCAAAAAGTAAAAGCCTGGTAAGTAAGGGACAGGGTAGGTTCATGCGTTCCTTGCGCATGAACCTACCCTGTTTTGTTGATTATCGTCGGTTAAGACATGGCTTAGCTGGGCTTGATAATCGTGTCGAAGTAGCGAATCATGCCGGCAAATGGTGCGCTTGCATCTTTCATTCGCTGCACCTGAAGCGCAAAGCCCGCGGCCAAAGGTTGTGGAAGCTGCGCGTAAGTGGCAAGTTTACTCACCTCGAATATTTTATAAACCTGGTATCGGAGGGCTGCTAACTCCTTGCGCTGCAGGCCGTAGCAGTCTTTTATAGCCTTAAATACGGGGCCAGCGCTGGGGTGGTTTGGGTTTGGTAGAATATCTACTTCCCCCAGTACATCATCGGCTTTCCATATAAAAAAAGGCTCTGGGTCGGTATCGTAAGGATTGGGCAACTCGGCTTGCTCCGAGGCGAATGCAGCTTGAAACTCATCAAGCAAAGCTTGCCCGGCCAAGGGGTCGACCCCCAGTTCACCTTCTTTTACCTGCAGCAGGTCAGGGCCGGTCCATGGGGAGGCCCCTACGGGGAATTTATTGCCTTTGTGCTTTTGATTACAAATTTGACAGGAATAAAGGTAATTGTCGTAGCAGTAAGCCAGCCACCAATACACCGATTTAGGCCTGAAGTGCTCCACGTCGCCATGAGCTACGGCATTGGTCGGGGCTTCACAATAGGCGCATTTGCCAAACGACTCCTTTATTAATTGGGGCTTGGCTTTTTTCCAGTATTTGCTGTTGAAAATATAGTTCATTTTTCCCTTGCTATCGGGTTGAACCAGCCGGGCCATCTCAATCAGCTCCCGTTCCCGCGCGAGCCGAATGGAACCGTGGTACTCAGCTGGAACGGCCTTGCGGTTACGTTGTAGCCTAATCATATGCCCTTTTTGCTTAGTTCTTTGGCTAATTCGTTCATGAGAACCATCTGTTCCTTGCTGACTAAAGCATTAGGGTAATCGGCCGCAGTAGGCAGCACCCTGATGTCATCGGAAAGCTCCCGCATTTTCTTGCGTTCGCTGGGGGAGAGCTTTGGCTTGTTTCGTAAGGCACGGTAAGCATTCTTGCGTTCTACCGCTACGAGCGATTCGTCTGTCTCCACGCCAAAGGCATCGGATAGCATGAGCTGGTGCAGAAGCATTTTCTGGGGGTCACCATAAAAAGGTACCAGCTCCACGTTGTCAGTTGCGGCTGACCGCTGCAAGCTGTACAGTTCGCCTTCGGCAGCTTGCTGTGCCGTCAGCGGCGAATGCGTGGTAGCGACAATTTGGAAATTGGGAAGCTTGCTTTTCAGGAAATTAAGCAAGTGCCGCTGCCAGACTGGATGAATATGCAAATCCACTTCATCGATAAGCAACAAGCCCCGAGCATTAAGCGGCATTTTGTAATCGTGAAACGAGCTGGAAATACGATAGAGCAAATCGCCAATCCAAGCTGTCATGTTCTGATAGCCGTCGCTGAGCAGATGCAAGGGCACTATTCCGTCGGTAGACTCAAAAAGCAATTGCTTTTTTGCTTTGTTGATTGAGTGAAATCTAACTCCGGGTAAAAGTCCTTCTAACGACTCGCGAATAATATCCAGTCCTTCGGTAGTGGAATCAGTCTGATAATGCAGGTCAATGGCCCAGGCCGTTAGCGGATTGAGTTCGGCGTCGTTTCTGAATAGCGTAGACACGTTGTTAGCACGGGCACTTTGAAAAGTGCCGCGCTGTGAAAACCAGGCATTTTCGCCCGTGTTGAGGCGACGCGACGCTCCATACCCCACTACGAAGTAATTGCGTTCGGCGTGTTCGAGCGCAGCTTCTAGCAGGTTAATGGATTCAGCATTGTTGCTTATAACATCCTTGAGCGAGTTGCCGCGATTGAGTTCTAAGCGAAGCGGGCGCGGTTCCCCGTCTTTGGTAGTCAGAACTGCCTCCAGTACGCATTGCTTGGCCGTGTTGCGAATCCATTCATCCGCATTGCCCAGCAACTCGCCGAGGGCGCTGCTGCCCGCCGTTAGCAGCGCAATGGCGCGGAGCAGGCTGCTCTTGCCCGTGCCGTTCTGCCCAAGCAGTAGCGTCTGTTTGCGGGTGACTAATTGCCCGGCCTTGCCTTCCTGGGTAAAATCAATGGACAAGTCTCCAATGGAGCGCATGTCTTTTATTGATAGAGAGCGTAAAAACATACAGGTTGGTTGAGTAAAGCCGAAAAATAATCTTTTTGACTGACATCGCCAACCTCGTTTGAAGTCAGGCTATAAGCTCGGGTTTAAGCAATGCAGTGTCAGCAGTAGGCTTCCGGTTTTCTTACTTCCACTTGCTGAAAAACTGGTCAAAGGTTTCGCGGTAGCCGTCGCTGACGGGGATGGTTTCGCCTTTAATCTGGACGGTACCGCGGCCAATGGCCTGGATGTGGTCGAGGCCGATGATGTAGGAGCGGTGAATGCGCATAAACTGGCGGCCGGGCAGCTTTTCTTCCATGCTGCGCAGGCTGGTGAGCGAGAGCAGCGGGCGCGGCTGGCTGGCCAGGTGCACCTTCACGTAGTCTTTGAGGCCTTCCACGTACAGGATGTCGGCTATGGCGACGCGCACCAGCTGGTATTCCACTTTCAGGTAGATGTGGTCGTTGGCCGAGTCGGCCGGGGCGGGGAGCGGAGCTGCCGCCGGGGTGGGCGCCGCCGGAGAGGTGCCGGCCTGCTTCAGCTCAAAAAACGCTTTGGCCTTGAGGGCAGCCCGCAGAAACTCCTCGTAGTTGAAGGGCTTGAGCAGGTAGTCGAGGGCATCGACGCGGAAGCCTTCGAGGGCGTACTGGTTGAAGGCCGTGGTGAAGATGACGCGCTGCTGCCCGCTCTGAATGACGCGGGCCAGCTCCAGCCCGCTCAGGTCGGGCATCTTGATGTCGAGAAACAGCAGCTGCACCTCGGGGTGCTCGTGCAGGGCACGCAGGGCGGCCACGGCGCTTTCGTAGCGGCCCACCAGCTCCAGGAAAGGGGTTTGGTTGATGAAGGAGCAGACCAGGCCCAGGGCCAGGGGCTCGTCGTCGACGGCAATGCAGCGAATGGTCAGGGGAGCAGGTTCAGGCTGAGACATACTTCGTAGTCGCCGGCGGTGGTGCGCTCGGTCACGGTAAGGGTGTGGCGGTTAAAATACAGCAATTCCAGGCGGCGCTGGGTGTTCACCAGGCCGATGCCGCCGGGCTCGTCGTCCTCGTCGGGCCGCTCGGCAAACAAGGTGTTGCGCACCAGCAGCTCCACGCTGTCGTGGGTAGGCTGGCGCAGGCTGATGTAGATGGTGCTGGGCGCGGTGGCGCTCACGCCGTGCTTAAAGGCATTTTCCACGAAGGTGAGCAGAATCATGGGCGCGATGGGCTGGTCGGGCCGCGGCGGGTCGGGGGCGTGAAACTCCACCGTCACGCGGCTGCTCAGGCGCAGGTGCATGAGCTGGATGTAGTCGCGCATGAAGTTGATTTCCTGGCTTAGGCGGGTGGTGCCGGCCGGCGTTTCATACAGCACGTAGCGCATCATGCGCGAGAGCCGGTGCAGGGCGGCCCGGGCCTGCTCGCCGTCGATGTGGGTGAGGGCGTAGATGTTGTTGAGGGTGTTGAAGAAGAAGTGCGGGTTTATCTGAGCCTTGAGCAGGCTCAGCTCGGTGGCTACCTGCTGACGCTCCAGCTCCAGGCGGATTTCGGCGTCGCGCTGGGCCCGGCTCATGGCGGCCAGGCTGCTGGCAATGCCCAGCACCATCAGGGCCATGAGCAGGATGCCGGGGTTGAGCAGGCCGCCGCCTTCTTCTTCGGGGCCGGGCTGCAGGTGGGGGCGCGGCGCACACCAGGGGTTGGGTGGGTTCAGGGCGGCTTCGCGGGCCCGGGCCACCAGCTCCGGCACGTGCAGGCGCAGCTCTACCTGCTGGTGTACAAACAGCACCAGCAGCACGGCCGCGGCATTCAGCCCCACAAAAGCCAGGGCCTGGCGGCGGTGCAGCAGGCGCGGCACGGCCCACTGGGTGTTCAGGTAAAACAGCGCGGCCAGCAGGGCGAATACCACGCCCTGCTTTACCCAGAACTCCGGCGGCTTGGGCCCCGGGTAGTCGGGTTGCTGGGCAATGAGCAGCACGGCTACCAGCCCCCAGACCAGGGCATGCAGCAGCCAGGTGGAAGCAGCGCGGAATAAAGAGGGAGGCACAAAAAGCAGAATGTGAGGGAAAGGCCTGCAAGCTACTGAACGCCTGCCTGCAAGAGCCGGCCAAACGTCGGGTGGCCTGTTTTCAACGCCCAACCCGGCAAGCTGGTCGATGCCGTGCTTCTGCCTGCTGCAGCCAGCAGGCCCGGCTGTAGTGGGCGGGCAGAAGCTGCCAACGGGCGGCTTCCCCTCCTTGCCTGTCGATTGCAATTGCAGATTAGTAGAGGGCCCCAGGACATTTGGGCTAAGTAGCCAGGCTGGCTCCCTGGCCGGCCTTTGGTTTTCCTTCTTAATCTCCATTTACATGGCTTCCCGGAAATCATTGCTCAGCACCGCCTGGGCCCTTGCCGTCGGGTTTTTCCTGCTTGTTGCCTGCCAGAAAGAAGAAGAGGGCCCCGTGAGCGCGGCGGCCACTGCCGGCTTCTCGGCTCTGCCACTCAGCGTGCCGGCGCCCGCCGATAACCCCAGCACCCTGGCCAAGGTGGCCCTGGGCCGGGTGCTGTTCTGGGACCCCGTGCTGTCGGGCGGCAAAGACGTGAGCTGCGCCAGCTGCCACCACCCCGCCGCGGGCTACGCCGACGGCCTCGACCTGGCCGTGGGCGTAAACGGGCAGGGCACGGGTGCCGCCCGCCGCTTCCGCAGCCCCAACAGCATTCCCTTCGGCCCGCGCAACACGCCCAGCGTCCTCAACACGGCTTTTAATGGCATGATGGCCGATGGCAGCAGCCAGCCCAGTGCCGCCCCTATGTTCTGGGACAACCGCGCCCTGTCGCTGGAAAGCCAGGCCCTGGGCCCGCTGGCAAACTTCTCGGAGATGCGCGGCCACCAGTACAGCGAAGCCCTGGCGCTGGATTCCCTCGTGGCACGGCTGCGCGGCATTGCCGAGTACCAGCGCCTGTTCAGCGCGGCCTTTGGCGGCAGCACGCCCATCACGGCCGGCAACCTGGCCAAGGCCCTGGCCTGCTTCGAGCGCACCCTGGTGAGCACCGACACGCCCTTCGACCGCTACCTGCGCGGCGATAAAACGGCCCTGAGCGACGAGCAGGTGCGCGGCCTGAATGCCTTTGTGCAGAGCGGCTGCAACAAATGCCACAGCGGCCCCATGCTCAGCGACTACCAGCTGCACGTGCTGGGGGTGGTCGACAACGAGAAAAACCAGGTTTCCGACTCCGGCCCGAACGGCAGCTATGCCTTCCGCACCCCCAGCCTGCGCAACCTGGCCTTCACGGCGCCCTACATGCACAGCGGCAAGCTGCCCGACCTGCAGGCCGTGCTGCGCTTCTACGACCCCGGCCCCGGCCCCCGCCCGCCCCTGAACCCCAACGTGGCACCCAACCAGCGCGACCCCCTGCTCAACGTTCGCGTGACCGACCCCCAGGCCATTATTGCCTTCCTGGGCGCGCTCAGCTCCAGCAGCTTCGACCAAACCATTCCCGCCCGGGTGCCCAGCGGCCTGCGCGTGGGCGGCAACTAAGTGCCCGTAACGCGGAATTCCACTCCGCGAAGCCCCGTACGCTCTAGACCCGAAATAGAGTTTCGCACTGCATTTTTCACCCTTTTACTCATTCATCTCATGCAAGTATCCACGCTTTTTCGTTTAGGCTTTGGCCTGTTGCTGCTTACCGGCAGCCTGTCGGTAGTGTCCTGTAAAACAGAAGATGTGCGGCCCCGCGACCGGAAGGAGTGTGGCAAGAAGCCCACCACGACCACCAGCTCCGATACCACCCGCACGGGCGGCAACAGCTAAGCGCTGGAAATCCGGCCCGGTCGGTGGGTGCCCTGGCATCGCCAGGGTACCCACCGACCGGGCGTCGGGCCAGCTGCTCAATTATGCGTGTTCTGTACTACCTTACCTTATTCGATACCGACGGTTTATCTGCCTCCCCCTTTAACCCCGCTGCCACCGGCTGGGCGTTACGTGTTCAAGCCCCTATTATTTCTATGTACAGGCTATTTCCCGGCTGGGCCCTGCTGGTTCTGATGGTTGCGCTGTGGCTGCCCCAGCAGGCCCGCGCCACACACATTGTGGGCGGCGAGCTGGACCTGCAGCACCAGAGCGGCAGCCAGTACCTGCTTACCCTGAATCTGTATTTCGACGATGTTAATGGCAGTGCCGGCGCCCTGGATGCTTCGCTGATGGCGGGCATATTCGACAAGGCCAACAACCTGCGCATGGCCGACATTCCCTTGCCCCGCGTGAGCGACACCTTCGTGAGCTACACCAACCCGGCCTGCGCCACCGGCTCCCTGCGCACGCGCAAGCTGGTGTACCAAAGCAGCATTGCCCTGCTGCCGGGCACGTTCAACAGCGTGGCGGGCTACTATGTGGCCGTGGAGCGCTGCTGCCGCAACCTGGCCATTACCAACATCGTGGATCCGGGGGCCGCGGCCCAGGCCTTTTACCTGGAGTTTCCGGCCGTGGTGCGCAACGGTCAGCCGTTTGTCGACTCCACGCCCCGCATTTTTCCCCCGCTGGGCGACTACGCCTGCCTGGGGCAGACTTTCTACTACGACTTCGGCGGGCAGGACCCCGACGGCGACTCCCTGGCCTACGACATGGTGACGCCGCTCAATGGCCACGCCTCCAGCATGGTGCCGGCCCCCGCGGTGGCTGCGCCGGCGCCCTACGCCCCGGTTGTCTGGACGACCGGCCTGGGCCCGCAAAACCAGATTCCGGGCAGCCCGGCGCTGGGCATACACCCGCGCACGGGCCGGCTCACGGTGCGGCCCAACCGCCTGGGCCTGTTTGTGTTTGGGGTGCGCTGCGCGGAGTACCGGCGGGGGGTGAAAATAGGGGAGACGCGCCGCGACTTCCAGCTGTACGTGCTGAGCTGCCCGCAGAATGCCCAGCCCACCGTGCGCGTGGCCAGCGGTGCCGGCAATGCTTTCTACCAGCCGGGCCGCGACACGCTGCGCATCGTGTCGGACGTGGCGCGCTGCATCCGCATCCGTACCACCGACCCCGACCCCAACACCCGCCTTACCATCACCACCCGGCCCGTCAACTTCACGGGGACCACGCCGGTGTTTACCAGCAGCAGCGTGGGCACGGTGCGCGGGCCCGGCGCCCCCGATACGCTGGTGACCACGCTCTGCTTTCCCAACTGTGCCGATACCGGCGGCCGGGTGTTTCTGCTCGACATCATCGTGGCCGATGAAGGCTGCAGCCTGCCCCGCCGCGACACGCTGCGCCTGGCCTTTACGGCCGCCCCCAGCCTCAACACCGGCCCGGTGCTGACGTCTTCCTTCCCCCCAGCGCCAACTGCGGCCCCCGTAGTGGTGACCGTGGCGCGGGGCGACGTATTTACCGCCACCCTGGCCGGCACCGACCGGGAGCGCAACGCCCTGGTGCTGTCGGCGGCCGGCCAAAACTTCGACCTGGGCAGTGCGGGCATGACGTTTGCGGCCCAGAACGGGGCCGGCCAGGCCAGCGCCACCTTCCGCTGGGCGCCCGACTGCAGCCTGGCCGCGCCGGCCACCCGCCTGGTGCGCTTCCGGCTGACCGAAACCGAGCCCTGCCAGCCCATTCCGCGGGAGCTGCTGGTACAGTTTAGGGTAGTGCCCACTGCCGACACGGTGGCGTTTGAGCTGCCCAACATCATCACGCCCAACAACGACGGCAGAAACGACTTTTTCAGCATGCCCGACCTGCCCACCGACTTCTGCGATGCCCGCTTCGCCACGGTGCGCATCTTCTCGCGCTGGGGCCAGCAGGTTTACCAGTCCGACGAGCGGGGCTTCCGCTGGCCCGGGGCCGGCGCGGCGGGGCTCTACTACTACCTCGTTACCTACACCAACGGCCGCAAGCTGAAAGGCTGGCTGGAAGTAGCGCCTTGAAGGGAGTTAACAGTTAACAATTAACAGTGAACAATTAACAGTGAGCAATGAGCAGTGAGCAGTGAAATGGAGAATGGCGAGGCTTTACCAACTGCAGGCAACCCTGGTTCGATTCAGCTCATCAGTAGCAGCCTACCCCCTTCGCATCGGCTCATCAGCTCATCAATAAATCAGCACATCAGCACATTTCCACATTATCACATTTCCACATCAGCACATTTCCCCATCAGCACATCAACAACCTTCCTTTTTTCTGACATGAAACTGAAACCCACCATTGCCATCAGCGCCGCCGGCCTGCTTTTTAACCCGGCCACCGGCGACTCTTTTTCTGCCAATCCCGTGGCCATCGAAATCCTAGGGCTGCTGAGAGAGGAGCAGACGCCCGGCGCTGCCAAAGCCGCCCTGATGGCCCGCTACGAGGTGGAAGCCCATCAGCTCGACAAAGACTGGGACGACCTTGTGGCCCAAATGCGCGAACACAACCTGCTTGACTAGTCCCGCCCCTACCAGCCCTACATCCGAAGCCGGTGCCGCGCGCCCGCGCCTGACCGTGGCCGTCACCGGACTCAACGCCGTGGACAGCCCCGGCCCGGGCGTGGCCGTGGCCCGCGCCCTGCTCGAAAGTCCCGACTTTGACGTGCGCCTCATCGGCCTGTGCTACGAGGCCCTGGAGCCAGGCATCTACCTGCCCGGCCTGTTTGCCAAAACCTACCAGCTACCTTACCCCTCGGCCGGCACCGAAGCCCTGCTGGCCCGGCTGGAGGAAATCCACGCCCAGGAGCAGCTCGACGTGCTCATCCCCAACTTCGACGCCGAGCTCTACAACTTGATTCGGCTGGCGCCGCAGCTGCTGCGGCGCGGCCTGCGCACCGTGCTGCCCACCCTGGCCCAGCTCGAGGCCCGCGACAAGCTCAACCTGGCTGCGTTTGGGGCCAGCCACGGCCTGCACGTGCCCGCCGACTGCCGGCTGCACCACCCGGACGAGCTGCCCGCGGCAGCTGGTCAGCTGGGCTGGCCGCTGGTGCTGAAAGGCCGCTTCTACGACGCCACCGTGGCCTACACCCAGGCTCAGGCCGAGCAGGCCTTTCAGCAGCTCAGCGCCCGCTGGGGCGTGCCGCTCATTGCCCAGCAGTTCGTGGCCGGCCAGGAAATCAACATCGCCGGGCTGGGCGACGGCCGCGGGCAGGCCCTGAGCGTGGTGCCCATGCGCAAGCTCTACATCACCGACAAAGGCAAGGCCTGGGCCGGCATCACCATTCACGACGAGGCCCTGCTGGCCCTGGCCCGCCGCTTCGTGGAGCGCACCCAGTGGCGGGGAGGATTCGAGCTGGAAATCATGCGCACCCCGGCCGGCGACCTGTTCATCATGGAAATAAACCCCCGCTTCCCGGCCTGGATATACCTTACCGCCGCCGCCGGCCAGAACCAGCCCGCCCAGCTGCTGCGCCTGGCCCTAGGCCTGGAAACGCCGCCGCTGACGGAGTACGCAGTAGGTAAGATGTTCATCCGCTACGCCTGGGACCTCATAACTGACCACACCGAGTTTCAGCAAATGGCAGCAGGAGGGGAGTTATGAAACTGTTGCGGCCCCTGTCATTGCGAGGACGAAGGACGAAGCAATCCGTCCTGTTCTCAGCGACCAGCCTAAGGGTGTGAAAAGCCTGACGCTTACTCTTGCAGTGGGAATTATAACTCCTCACAACTTCATGGCGACTTGTGCTAGAGGAAGGATTGCCGCGCTCCACTGCGTTCCGCTCGCAATGACACGTCTTTTCACCTCATCACTAACTCACTGAATCACTAAATCACGCTGACAACGGCAATGAAACAGCCTTACGAACGTCCTCTCATCCGCAAGCTCAATGGCGGGCCGCTGAATAAGTTCGGCCCGCGGGCGGGGGTGCAGCCGGTGACGGCCATCGACGGCGTGCCGCTGCGGGAGCTGAGCCAGCGCTTTGGCTCGCCCCTTTTTGTGCTGAGTGAGCGGCAGCTGCGGCGCAGCTACCAGGCGGCAGTGCGGGCCTTCAGCACGCGCTACCCGCAGGTGCAGTTTGCCTGGTCGTACAAAACCAACTACCTCAATGCGGTGTGCCGGGTGTTTCACCAGGAGGGCTCCTGGGCCGAGGTGGTATCGGGCTTCGAGCTGGAAAAAGCCCTGGCCAACGGCGTGCCCGGCCAGCAGATTCTGTTCAACGGCCCCGGCAAGTCGCGCGCCGACCTGCTGCGGGCCGCTGAGGTAGACGCCGTTATTCACCTCGACCATGCCGACGAGCTGCACCTGCTGCTGGACCTGGCCGACGGCCTGCCGCAACGGCCCCGCGTCGCCATCCGGATAAACCTCGACGCCGGCATCTACCCGCAGTGGGACCGGTTTGGCTTCAACTACGAAAGCGGGCAGGCCTGGCAGGCGCTGGAGCGCATCGTGGCCGCCGGCCGCCTGGAGCTGGTGGGGCTGCACTGCCACATCGGCACCTTCGTGCTGCAGCCGGCGGCCTACGGTGCCGCCGCTACCAAGCTGGCCGGGCTGGCCCAGCGGGTGCGCCGCGAGCTGCAGGTGCAGGTGCAGTACCTCGACCTGGGCGGCGGCTTCCCCTCCACCAACACCCTGAAAGGCGCCTACCTGCCCGGCCCCGACACCGTGCCGCCCCTCGACGACTACGCCGAGGCCATCAGCGAGGCCCTGCTGGGCGCCGGCTTCCGCCCCGACGAGCTGCCCCTGCTCATTCTCGAAGCCGGCCGCGCCCTGGTGGATGAGGCCGGCTACCTGCTGGGCTCGGTGCTGGCCACCAAGCGCCTGGCCGACGGCCGCCGCGCCACCATCCTCGACTTCGGGGTAAACCTGCTGTTCACTTCTTTCTGGTACGACCACCTCATCAGCCCTACCCGCGAGTACTCGGCCCAAACCGAGAACACCGTGCTTTACGGCCCGCTCTGCATGAACATCGACGTGGTGCGGGAAAGCATCAGCCTGCCCCTGCTCTCGCCCGGCGACCAGCTGCTGGTGCACAAAGTGGGCGCCTACAACATGAGCCAGTGGCAGCAGTTCATCACCCTGCGCCCCAACATCGTGCTGATTGACGAGCGCGGCGAGGTGCATATTGTTCGCCATGCCGAAACCCTCGAATACCTGCAACAGCTGGAGCAGGTGCCTGCTCATTTGACAGTGAACAGTTAGCAATGAACAATGAGCAATTGGAAACAGCATCTTGTAGCCTAATTGCTCTCTGATTAAGGTAGATTGTTAATTGCTAACTGATAATTGTTAATTGAAAATGCGCGCCCTTCTGCACAGCTACAGCATCATCTTTTTCTCGCAGCATCGCGGGTTTGCGACGGTGCTGCTGCTGGTGACCTTTGCCCACCCCGCGGCGGGGGCAGCGGGCGTGCTGGCGACAGCTCTGGCCTTGGGCACCGCCCGGGTCCTGGGCCTCAACCGGGAGTGGACCGACGTGGGCGCCTACAGCTTCAACTCCCTGCTGGTGGGGCTGGCGCTGAGCACCATCTACGAGCCGAGCTGGGCGCTGGGCGCATTGATTGGCGTAGGCAGCCTGCTGGCCCTGCTGCTGTCGGTGGCCATGGGCGGCTGGCTGGGGGGGCGGGGGCTGCCGTTTCTGTCGCTGCCTTTTATGGCCGTGCTGTGGCTGCTGCTGCCCACCGCCGCGCAGCTGCCCCAGCTGGGCTTGAGCGAGCGGGGCATCTACTGGCTGAACGACCTGTATGCCCTGGGTGGCGAGCCCCTGGTGACCGCGGCCCGCTGGCTGGGCGAGTGGACCTGGCCGCTGCTGCCGGCCACCTACCTGCGCGCCCTGAGCTCGGTGCTGTTCCTGGACAGCGTGCCGGGTGGCCTGCTGGTGGCGCTGGGCCTGCTCTGGCACTCGCGCATCGCGTTTTCGCTCTCGCTGCTGGCTTTCCTGGGGGCCTATGCCTTTGCCGTGCTCACCGGCACGCTCAGCGCCGAAGGGGGGGCGTACAACCTGGGCGCCAACTATATGATGGCCGCCATTGCCGTGGGGGGCGTGTTTGTAGTGCCCAGTGCCATGTCCTATGCCCTGGCTTTGCTGAGCGTGCCAGTCACGGCGGTGCTGCTTGGCGGCTTGAGCACGCTGCTGGCCAAGGCCGGCCTGCCGGCCTTTTCCCTGCCTTTCTGCCTGTCGGCCATCCTGTTTCTGTACGTGCTGCTGCTGCGCGAAAAGCCCACCCGCGGCCTCACGCTGACGCCCTTCCAGCGCTACTCGCCCGAGCAGAACCTCTACGCATTCACCACCGACCAGGTGCGGCTCAGCCATCAGCTCTACTTCCCCCTCACGCTGCCTTTTCTGGGCGAGTGGCACTGCAGCCAGGGCTACGCCGACGGCGGGCCTACGCACCGCGGCGACTGGTCCCAGGCGCTGGACTTCGTGGTGCGCGACGCCGACGGCTGCACCTTTCGCGGCGACGGCAACCTGCTCAACGACTTCTACTGCTACAACAAGCCCGTGCTGGCCCCGGCCGATGGCGTGGTGGAAGAAGTGGTGCAGCACATCGACGACAACCCCATCGGCCAGGTAAACCTGCAGCAGAACTGGGGCAACACCATCGTCATCAGACACCAGCCCGGCCTCTACACCCAGCTTTCGCACCTGCGGCCCCACTCCGTGCCCGTGCGGCCCGGCGACCCCGTGCGGCGCGGCGACGTGGTGGGCTACTGCGGCAGCTCCGGCCGCTCGCCCGAGCCCCACCTGCACTTTCAGGTGCAGGCCACGCCCTACATCGGCTCGCGCACCCTGGCGTATCCGCTGGCGTACTACCTGGCCCGAAAGCCTGCCGCCCAGGTCTCTGCTTCGCCGCCGGCGCTGGCGAGGTCGGCCGGGCTGCCCTACGCGGTGCCCGAAGCCATGCCGCCCCAGACCCTGGCCTGGGGCGAGGTACCCACCGCGGAAGAGGAGGGGCCGGCGAAAGCCGAGCCGGCGGCCCCCGCGGCCAAATCCCGGAAGCTGCCGGCTTCGCTGAAAAAGCTGGTGGGCCTGGCCCGGGGGCGCTGGCACAAGCCCGAGACCTCGCAGCTGCGGCACTTCGCGGTGCCCCTGCTGGGCGAGGCCCTGAGCCACCCCGCCGCCCACCGCCCCCTCAGCCAGGCCCTGCTGCTGCCGCCGGGCTACGTGCTGCACGTAGCTGCCGCCGATGCAGCCGGGGGTGGCGCTCAAACCTGGGAGGTGCTCACCGATGCCTACAACAAAACCTACCTGCGCTGCCAGCACAGCGGCGCCGTGGCGTACTTCGAGCGCGATGAGGCCGTGTTCTGCTTCACGGCCTACTACGGGCCCGAAACCTCCTGGCTCTACCTGCTGTACCGGGCTGCTTACCGGGTGCCGCTGCCTTACCTGCCCCAGGCCGAAACCACCGACACCTTCCCGCTCACGGTGGTGAGCAGCCCGGCTCTGAAGTGGGCGCAGGACTTCGTGGCGCCCTTCTTCCGCTTCGTGCGGCCGGCTTTCAGCCTGCGCTGGGCCCAGGGCGAGGCTGGGCCCGGCTCCACCCGGGCCCTGCGCCTGCACAGCCGGGCCACGGTGCAGTACTTCCGCCGCGAGCAGCTGCTGCAGGAGTCGGAGCTGCTGATTCAGGACGGCGCCCTGGCCGAGCTGCGGGTGCAGCTGCCCGGTAGAACCCTTCACCTTCTCTGTTCGGCTGCCGCATGAGCCTGCTCTACTTCGGAAGCCCTGGCAAACCGGGCTCAGCTGTATTGCTGGGAGGAGCCTTGCTGCTCAGCCTGGGCCTGCTCAGCCGGCCCGTTGCCGCCCAGCGTCTGCTCGACTTTCAGTACGCCGACAGCCTCACCCTGGCCCTGCAGCTGCAGCAGCGCTGGGCGGCGCTGGACTCGGTAGGGGAGGAAGCGCTGCGGCTGGGGCAGGACTACCCGGCCCTGCACCGCCGCCTGGGCCAGGCCAAGCTTAATACTGGCCGGCACGCGCAGGCGGTGCGGCACTACGGCCTGGCCCTGCGCGCCGATGCCCTCGACTCCACCGCCCGCCACGGCCTGGTGCTGGCTCACCTGGCGCTTAATCAGCGCGAGCAGGCGGCCTTCCTGGCGTCGGGCCTGTCGGAGCCGCTGCGCCGGCAGCTGCGCCTGCGCGCTTTCTATGCCGTGAATTACGCCGATGTGGAAGGCAGCATTCAGCAAGGCGACAACATTCACCGCCGCGATGCCAGCTTCTGGCGCCTGGGCCTGGGCAGCCAGCTCGGCCCCCGCGTGGGGCTGATGCAGTCGCTGAGCTTTTTCAACCAGGAAGTGCAGGGGCCGCCGCCGCCGCCCCCGCCGCCGGGCATGCGGCCACTGCCGCCGCCCTTCATCCCCATCAGCCAGTGGGAGTACCATGCCTTGCTGGGCGTGCAGCTGTCCCCGGCCTGGCGGGCCAAGCTCAGCTACCACTACCTGAACAGCTACTACGGCACCCGTTTCTACCCCAGCTACCTCGCGTATGGGGCGCTGAGCTACACCCGGCCGTACTGGACGGCCCAGGCCGGCCTCTACGGGGGCACCATCACCGACACAACCCGCACCCAGGCCGACCTGCGCCTCGCCGTGTACCCGCTGGGCAACCTCAAGCTGTATGGCTTTGGCCGCAGCAGCCTGATTTTCTCGGGCGGGCGCCGCTACCCCAATTCCCTGCTCGGGGCAGGGGTGAGGCTGCGCCCCTGGCTCTGGGCCGAGGCCTTCGGCAGCTGGGGCCTAGTGCCCACGCTGGCCGAAGCCGACGGCACCTACGTCTTCAACCTGTTCGACCAGATGAGCCGGCGCAGCGGGACCAGCCTACATATCTTGCTGCCGTATTCGCTGGCCCTGCGCCTGCACTACCTCGCCGAGCAGCGCATCGACCGCTACAACCTGCAATCGTACAACCTCCATTCCCTGACGGCCTCCCTCGCATGGACCTGGTAAAGCCTGCTTTTCTTTCCCTGGCCCTTGCCCTGGCCCTGGCCGGGCGCGGGCTGGCCCAGGACCAGTCGGCGGCCTTTGCCACCAGCTACGCCGCCGAAACCAAGGGCGACTACGCCGATGCCATTGCCCCGCTCAAGGCCGTGTACAGCAACACCTACGAGCAGAACCTGCGCCTGGGCTGGCTCTACTTTCTGGCCAAAAACTACACCACCTCGGCCGGCTACTACCAGAAAGCCGTGGAGCAGCGCCCCTACGCCATCGAGCCCAAGTTTGGCCTGATAAAGCCGCTCAATGCCCTGAATCAGGTGGACAAGATGCTGGAGCTGTACGAGGACATCCTGAAGATTGACGGGCAGAACACCCAGGCCAACTACTGGGTAGGGGTGATATTCCTCAACCGCAAGGCCTACGACAAGGCCGCCCGCTACTTTGAGCGCGTCGTCAACCTTTACCCCTTCGACTACGACGTGAACCTGTCGCTGGCCTGGACCTACCTCAACCTGGGTAAAAAGAACGAGGCCCGCGCCCTCTACACCAAGGTGCTGCTCATCCGCCCCGGCGATGCCACGGCCCTGGCAGGCTTGAAGCGGTTGTAGGCGCGCTGCCGCCCGTAGGTCCACCAGCGGCGCGCCCCGGCCGATGAATTCCACTTTTCACTCGATGAGCTTTCCGCCGGCCCCTCGGGCTGGCTTTTTGGGGGTTTGAGAGGCTGAAACGCCCGGCCCGTCGGGTCGCTGCCGGGGGCTATCCACTCTTGCTTGACGCCGGCCGGGCAATAAACCATCTTTGAATCGTCATCCCGCTGGCACTGAGCCGCCAACGGAAAAGACAGGCTCAAGCTTTCGGTTTATTTCACTTCAAAGCCCCTTCAGCGTCATGAAAACCTTCGTCATTGCCTGCCTCGCCGTTGCCTCCTCCCTGGTTGCCCGTCCCGTAGCCGCTCATTCCGAGCCCGAACACGCCACGGCGGGCATCAGCGCTGCCATTGCTTCGGCGCCGCGCCCCCTGGTGCACTTCCTCATCAACTCCCTGGATTTGCAGGAGCACGAGGTGCTGGCCGTCACCAAGGCCCTGAAGGCCCGCCCCATGAAATACTACACCCCCGAGGAGCTGGTAGCCTTGCTGCGCCCCGTGCTCACGGCCGAGCAGCTGACCCGCCTGCAAACCCTCAGGCCCACCAATGAGCTGCGCGACGAGCTGCGCTACCTGGCCACGCTGCACTAAGCAGGGAGCTGGCAGCAGGTGTTATGTTGCCTTTGCCAAACAGATGGGCCATGCAGTTTCATTTGCCGGGTAAATGGCGCCACTGGCCGGGTATGCCTTGCCATTCAGCTGCTTCCCATTGATTTTGCTCATGAAAAGCCGCAATTTCAGGGTGTAGTACAACGAACAGCTGCTGGCAAAACTATACAGCAGCAGGGTTGTTGTATATACATAATGGATTTGGGAGAGAAATCCGGGGGCCGGCTGCTGCAACAGCCGGCCCCACTGTTTTCCGCATGTCCGGGCAGGGTTGCTAAAGCGCCTGGTTTGACCGTTTGGGCTTTGTGTTCGTCCTTTGCACGTTGATAAACACATTTATCCGCTCTTACCAACCAACGCCAACCTTGATGCACTCTTCCGAACATACGCCTGCTCAGTCCGTAGCTCCTGCCACCCTCCAGCTCGGCCAGTACCAGGCCGCTGTTGATGCTAAAATTCAGGAATTCAACGCCAAAAGCTTTACTGCGGGCTTCTGGCAGAAAGACGCCGCGCTGTGGGTGCAGGACGAAGCCGGGCAGCAGAGCATCCGCAGCTTCATGGGCTGGCTGCGCGTGGCCGAAACCATGATGGAGGCCGTGCCCGAGATTGAAGCCTTCGTGCGGGAGGTGAAAGCCGCCGGCTTCCGCCACGTGGTGGTGATGGGCATGGGCGGCAGCACCATGGCCCCCATCGTGTTCAAAGCGGCCTTTACCGGCGAAGGCGGCCTGCCGCTGTCGGTGCTCGACACCACCGACCCCGGCACCGTGCGCCAGCTCGAAGAAAGCGTGCCCCTGGCCGAAACCCTGTTCATTGTGGCCAGCAAGTCGGGCACCACGGCCGAGCCCCTGGCCTTCGGCGACTACTTCTACGACAAGCTCCGTCAGCTGAAAGGCGACAAGGCCGGCGAAAACTTCGTGGCCATCACCGACCCCGGCTCCAAGTTCGTAACCGCGGCCACCGAGCAGGGCTACCGCCGCATCTTCCTCAACTTCGCCGAGGTGGGCGGCCGCTTCTCGGCCCTTTCCTACTTCGGCCTGGTGCCCGCCGCCCTCTACGGCATCGATATCCGCGAGCTGCTGAGCCGCTCCCTGGTGATGATGCGCGCCTGCGGCTCCGAAGGCGACGTGGCTACCAACCCCGGCCTGGAGCTGGGCGTGGCCCTGGGCGTGCTGGCCCAGCAGGAACGCGACAAGCTCACGCTGGTAGTGCCCGAGGTGCTGAGCGACTTTGGCCTGTGGCTGGAGCAGCTCATCGCCGAAAGCACTGGCAAGGAAGGTCTGGGCGTCTTGCCCGTAGCCGGCGAGCCCGTGCGCGAGCCCGCCGTGTACGGCCAGGACCGCGTGTTTGTGTACGTGGGCTATGCCGGCGATGCCGATGCCGCCAACCGCAGCGCGGTAGCTGCGCTGGAGGCCGCCGGCCACCCCATTATTCGCATTGACATGAGCGGTCCGCTGGACCTGGGCGCCGAGTTCTTCCGCTGGGAGGTGGCCACGGCCGTGGCCAGTGCCGTGCTGGGCATCAACCCCTTCGACCAGCCCAACGTGCAGGCGGCCAAAACCGCCACCGACCGCCTGATGAAAGAGGTAGAGGCCAACGGCCAGCTGCCACAAAGCCAATCCCCCGCCGCCACCGAGAACGGCATCAGCTACTTCAGCGCGGTGCAGGGGGGCTCGGCCGCGGAGGTGCTGCAGGCTTTCCTGGCCCAGGCCCGCCCCGGCGACTACCTCTGCCTGCAGGCTTACCTCACCGAGTCGCCGGCCCTGAACGCCGGCCTGCAGGAGCTGCGCACCCGCGTGCAGAACCAGTACCACATTGCCACCACCTCGGGCTACGGGCCGCGCTTCCTGCACTCCACCGGCCAGTACCACAAAGGCGGCCCCGACACCGGCCTGTTTGTGCAGTTCACCGTCGACCACCCCCAGGACCTGCCCCTGCCGGGCCGCTCCTACACCTTCGGTACCTTCAAGAATGCCCAGGCCCAGGGCGACCTCGAAGCCCTGCACAGCTTTAACCGCCGCACCCTGCGCATTCACCTCGGCGCGGATGCCGAGCAGGGCCTGCAGACCGTGCTGGCGGCCCTGCCCGCCTAGCAGAGCGAGCCGCGGGCAGTACGTTTGGAAAACCCACTTCGGTGGGTTTTCTTGTGCTTAAGAGCCTGGCCCACGGTTCGGTGCAATTGCCCGCGCCGACGCTACGTCCTTCACGTTGCGCTCATCTTTTTGAATTTGCTTGCGCTGGCAGATGTTGCCACGACGGCAAGGTCGGTCTACAGCCGTAAGTGGGCTTTAGTCAGTGGGAAGAACCAATTTCCGGACGCTGCGGCGCTGGCTGGCAAGCTTCCCAACGGGCCCGCTGTGACTATGTCGCTGCTATTGCCGAAATTGTAGCCCTAATGTGACTTTTCACCCCGGTCGCATTTCTGATTTAGTTCTTTATGAAGCATTTTGCTGCTGTAATTGTGTTGTTTGGAGCGCTGCTGGGCCTGCACTGGCCAGCCCTGGCCCAAACGGCGCCTCCTGCTAACCCACCCGCTACGGGCCCCAAGCCGCCGGCGCAGCCGGCGGCGGCCACGAAGTACATGGGCAAGCTCTCCACCGACCCCGTCCAGTACATCAGCGACATTCAGCTGATGATGGCGGCGACCAACAACCTGGCGGCCCGCAACAGCGCGGCCAGGCTGAAGGAGCTCTGGGGCAGCAACCGGCTGACGTCGTCGCAGCAGGCGCGCATCATCGCCCTGTCGCAAACCATGCTGGCGAAGAAGTTTAAGCCGCGCCCGCACTTTGAGGCGCTGTTCGATGCCGTAGTGGGCGGCGCCAACACGGCCAAGCTCAGCGACCAGCAGATGGACCAGTTTCTGGAGGTGTTTGGCAAGACGCTGGACAACGAGGCGGTGCAGGAAACCGACAAGTTTCTGCTCACCGCCAGCCGGGTGCTGAGCACGGGCTTTGTGTACCGTTCCGGCTACAACGGCCTGCGGGCCGTGGGCGGCAACATCTCGTTTGCCTACTCGCCCATTGCCGTAGCCCAGGGCAACCTGGAGTTTGGCGCCCCGCAGCCGGTGAAGGAAGAAGTTATTCCCGATGCGCCCAAGCCCGCCCCGAAACCGGCCGCCAAAACGGCCGCCAAGCCGGCGGCGAAACCCGCGCCCAAGCCCGCCCCCAAGAAAAAAGCCAGCAGCAACGGCTGGGATTCGGCCGACATGTGGTCCTCGTCGTCGGGTGGCGGCTGGGGCAACGACGATGGCTGGGGCAAAGCTGATGACGGCTGGGGCGCCGCGGCCAAGAAGCCGGCGCCGAAAAAGCCCGTAGCCAAGGGCGCGCCAGCCAAAACCACCCCGGTCAAAGCGGCGGCCCCCGCCAAGGAAGCCGCGCCCAAAGCCAACCCCGCCGACTTCGACTCCGGCGGCTTCGACTCCGCCGGCAGCTCGGGCTCGTTCCAGCCCTCGGCTTCCCCTTATGAAGAATACTACGCGCCGCCCATCCGCGGCGCCGTGATGGTGCTCAAGGACACCGACCTGTTCATGTCGACCGTGGGCGACTCCGTGTTCCTGCGCAAGGTGAGCGGCACCATCGTGCCCAACTCCAACCGTTTCGTGGCCACCAGCGCCCAGCTGAGCTGGAACATCAAAAACGAGCCGGTGCTGGCCGAAATGACGGGCTTCGACTTCGACATGACCAAGCCCGAGTTTACGGCCCAGCCCGTGACGCTGACTTACGCGGCCCTGCTGGAAGCCCCGGTGAAAGGCGCCCTGAGCTACAAAAGCACCCGCCGCAAGCCCGGCGCGGCCGATAACGGCTACCCACGCTTTATCTCCCTTACCAACGACGCCCGCATCAAAACCCTGGGCGAAAACATCAAGTACCGCGGCGGCCTGTCGCTGGCCGGCAGCCGCATGCTCAGCGCCGCCCTCGATGGCTCGCTGTCCAACATCACCGTAAGCCTGGAGGGCAAGCCCAAGTTCAAGGCGGCTTCGCGCGCCTACGTGCTGGGCGACTCCGTGATTACGGCCACCCGGGCGGGCATCACCATTTACCAGGGCGCCAAAGATTCCATCACCCATCCGGGGGTGGAGTTTAAATACGCCAAAAACAAGCAGCAGCTTAAGCTTTCCCGCGAGGAAGGCATGTATAAAAACACGCCCTACACCGACACCTACCACCAGCTCGACATCCGCACCCAGCAGCTGAGCTGGAACCTGCGCAACCCCATCATTGAGTTTGCGGTGCTGTCGGCCAAAAACCAGCAGACGGCCGACTTCGAGTCCAAGGAGTTTTTCACCAACTCGCGCTACCAGCAGCTCAAGAGCATCAACCGCATGCACCCGCTGCAGATGGTGGTGGGCTTCAGCCAGAGCCACGACAACGCCAAAACCGTTAACATTCTCGACATTGCCACCGAGCTGGAGCAGTCGCCGGCCAACCTGCGCAGTGCCATGGCCGGCCTGGCCCGCGACGGCTACGTGAGCTGGAACGGCCAGACCGGTGAAGTCACGATTCTGCCCAAAGGCTTCCACTACGTGGCTTCGGCCCGCGACCGCAAAGACTACGACCACATTGCCATCAAGTCGCTGACCGGCTCCGGCCGTAACGCTACCCTGAACCTGAACACCAACGAGCTGGTGGTGCGGGGCGTGGACCGGTTTAACTTCACCGACGACTCGGCTTCGGTGTTCGTGCGCCCTGACAGCAACGTGATTCGCATTCAGCGCAACCGCAACATCAACTTCAACGGCACGGTGGTGGCCTCGGCCATGCGCTTCAAAGGGCGCGACTTCAAGTTCGACTACGACGGCTTCTACGTCGACATGACGAAGATTGACTCCATCGTCATCCGCAAGCAGGGCAGCAAGGCCAAGGGCGCAAAGCGCAACGCCGACTTCGCCCTCACCAACAAGGGCAGCGTATCGACGGGCCGCCTCTACATCAACGACCCCCGCAACAAGTCGGGCCGCAAGAAAAAACCGCAGTATCCCTCGTTCGATTCCAAGAGCGGGGCCAACGTGTACTTCGGCAAGCAGGACGTGCTGGGCGGGGCCTACGACTCCACGCTGGTGTTCGACATTCCGCCCTTTAAGCTGGACTCGCTCAACCGCCTGGGCAAAGCGGCTTCGGGCTTCGACGGGGTGTTTCGCAGCGGCGGCATCCTGCCCGATATCAAAACCAAGCTCACCATTCAGGAAGACGGCTCGCTGGGCTTTGTGTACGATGCCCCCAGGGAGGGCTTCCCCCTCTACAAAGGCCGCGGCCACATGGACGGCAAGGTGAAGCTCGACAGCAAGGGCCTGCAAACCATCGGCGGCGTCAAGTACCAGTCGGGTACCTTCACCTCCGATGCCTTCATCCTCTACCGCGACTCGGTGGTGGCCGTGGGCCGCTCGGGCGCCATTGCCGCCAAATCCGGCAACGGCGTCGACATTCCCAAGATGAGCCTGCCCGCTGGCTACCTCATGAAGTGGGACGTGAAGCGCGACTCCATGTATCTGACCACCCCCGAGAACGGTGGCTCGGCTCGCCTCTATGCCACGGCCAAAACGGCCTTCAACTTTACCGGTACGGCCGTGCTCACGCCCAAGGCTGCTGGGGGCTCGGGCCGACTCGACGGCCCCCAGTCCTACATCAGGTCGCCGGAGTTCACTTTTAAGTCGGACAGCTACTCCGGGCGCCGGGCCCTGCTGAGCGTGAAGTCGGCCGAGGCCAACAAGCCCGCGCTGACGGCTACCGATGTGGCATTTGACTACAACCTCAAGAAAGGCTACGCCGACTTCCGCCGCGAGGAAGGCAGCAAGGCGGCCATCGACCTGCCGTACTCGCAGTTTAAGAGCACGCTAAGCGACGGCCGTTGGGACTTCACCAAGAAAACGGTGAAGCTACGGGCGGCATCGGGCAGCGACTCTACGAAGAAAGCGTACTTCGTTTCTACCAACCCTGCCCAGAATGGGCTGCGCTTCAAGGCTTCGGCAGGCATATACGACCTGGCCAAGTACCGCCTGCAAACCAGCGGCGTACCCTACGTAGCCGCCGCCGACGCCTGGATTCTGCCCGACTCGGGCAAGGTGACCATCCTGGCCAATGGCCAGGTGAAGCCCCTGCGCAATGCTGGCCTGGTGCTCGACTCGCTGAGCAAGATTCATAAGCTCTACAAAGGCACCATCCGGGTGTACTCGCGCAATGCCTTTGGCGGCGATGCCTATTATAACTTCAAAACCGCTACCGATTCGGTGGCGCTGCACTTCACCAACTTCGAGCCCGACCCTGCTTACGTAATGGCCGCCGGCACGAAAAAGAAAAAGAAGGCGAACGAGGAGGTGGAAGAGCCTAGCGGGCCTCCGACAGTGGCTACCTCTATCGTAGATGCCAAGCTGAAGTTTCAGCTGGTGCCCCTGGTGGGCTACCGCGGCAACGTAACGCTGAACTCCAAGCGCCCCGGCCTCATCTTCGATGGCGAGGTGCAGCTGCAGTTTGGCAAGCAGCGCGCCAGCGCCGAGTGGTTTGCCGTGAAAGACAGTATCGACCCGCAAAACTTCAGCCTGACCCTGCGCGAGCCCAAGGCTGGTGACGGGTCGCCCCTGGTGACGGGCCTGTACATGTCGGATGTGTCCAACAAGGTGTATCCGCTGTACGTGGCCACCGTGCCCAACTCAACCGACATTCCCTTATTTAAGGTGGATGGCGAGCTGCGCTACAACAAGCAGCGGCGCGAGTTCACCCTGTCGCGCACCGACATGAACGACGCCAACAACTACCAGGGCGCGGCCATGACCTACGGGGAAACCAACGGCCGCCTCGATTTCCGCGGGCCGCTAACGTTCATCACCTCGAACAAAAACTACGGCATGGTAGCCAGCGGCGTGGGCTCGGCCAGCCCCGACAGCGCCCGCTACAGCATCGACGCCCTGCTGGGCATCGACATCAACCTGCCACCCAAGGCACTGGATATGATGGCCAACGAGCTGGCCAAGATAACCAAAAACTCACCCGAGGCACTGGAAGGCAACCCCAACGAGCTGTACAAGATTGGGGAGTTTGCCGGCAGCAAGGCCGCCGAAACCTACGCCAGCCGCCGCGGGGTGGCCGAGCCGCTGGCCAAGCTCTCGCCCAAGCTGGCCCACACCCTGCTGCTGAGCAAAGTGGACCTGCGCTGGAGCGAAAAGCAGAAAGCCTGGTACTCGGTGGGCAAGCTGGGCTTGTCCGGCGTGGGCAAGCAGGCCACCAATGCCCTGATTGACGGCTACGTGGAAATCAAGCGGGAAAACGCTACCGATGTGGTGGAGCTCTACCTTGAGGCCGAGCCGCAGGTGTGGTATTACTTCAAATACGCCAACAACCTGCTGCTGACCAAGTCGCAGAACGAGAACTACGACGCCGAGATTGGCAACAAGGCCAAAGGCGACTACAATACAGCCACCAGCTACGGCGTATTCCTGGGCGAGTACACCGACGTGGACATGTTCCGGGCTCACTTCCAGCGCGACTACCTGGGCAAGTCCGGCAAGCTGGCTGCCCGCCCGCCGGCCCCGCCCCGCCCCGAGCCTTTGGAAGACGGTAAAAAGAAGAAGAAAGGCAAATACGACGATGCCATTAATTCTGGCACTGAACCCGGCACCGACCCTGCCGCTTCGATCGAGGAGCCGGCCAAAAAGAAAAAGAAAAAGGCCAAAGACAATGACCCCTTCGGCGATGGCGAGATAGTGCCGGCGGGAGCCGCCGAAGACGCTGCCGCTGCCAAGAAGGAAGCCGAGCGCCTCAAGAAAGAGGAAGAAAAAGCTGCCAAGGAAGCCGCCAAGGAGGCCGAGCGCCAGAAGAAAGAGGAAGAGAAACGCCTGAAAAGAGAAGGCGACGGCGTGATTGATGCCCCCGGCACTGCCCCGGCCGCCGGCCCTGCTACCGACCCTGGCGTAGACGCCGCCGCGGCCAAGAAGGAGGCCGACCGCCTGAAGAAGGAGGAGGAGAAAGCCGCCAAGGAAGCTGCCAAGGAAGCCGAGCGCCAGAAGAAGGAAGAGGAGAAGGCAAAGAAGGAGGAGGAGAAGCGTAAGAAAGCCGCCGAAAACGACCCATTCGGAGGCGGCTGATAAACCCAAAAGCCCTGCCGCTCCCACGGCAGGGCTTTTTTGTGGGCGGCTATGGGTAGGGCCCGGTAGCCGGCGTATGGTGGAGGTTGGCGGGGAAATCCTACTTTTACGGCCTATGCCCCACTTTACCCTTTTGCTACCTGCCTTTGTTCTGGCCTACCTGCTGGGCTCTATTCCTACCGCGCTGTGGGTGGGGCGCTGGTTTTTCCAGCTGCCCGACATCCGGGAGCACGGCTCGGGCAATGCAGGCGCTACCAACACCTTCCGGGTGCTGGGCAAGAAAGCGGGCTGCTTCGTGATGCTGGTAGATGCCGCCAAGGGCTACGTGGCCACCATGCTGCCGCTGTGGCTAGGCGTGGCGGCCCCCGACAGCAACGCCCTGCTCTACGCCCAGCTGGCCTGCGGGGCCCTGGCCGTCATTGGCCACATCTACCCGGTGTTTGCGCAGTTTCGCGGGGGTAAGGGCGTGGCCACCATCCTGGGCATGATGCTGGGCATTGCCCCGGCTGCTGTGGGCGTGTGCATCCTCATCTTCCTGGCCGTGCTGCTCAGTTCCCGCTACGTGTCCTTGTCCAGCATGACGGCCGGCGTGGCCTTTGCCCTGCTGCAGCTGCTGCCCCAGTTCCGGCCCGCTCAGCCTTTCATGATAGGCTTTGGCTTCGTGCTGGCCGGGTTACTTATTTACACCCACCGGGCCAATATCGGGCGGCTGCGGGCGGGTACGGAGAGTAGAGTGCCCATGCCTTGGGATAAGAAGTAAGGGAGGAGTTGGGTTGCTGGCTTGTTTACTAATTCTACGGTTTAGCTGGACTGTTTTCGCTACTTTTCTACTCCATGAGACCGCCCGCATTTGCACGTTGCCGGAACGCCTGCCACCTGCTGTACCACTGTTTGCTCGTGTTGGCATTGACCGGAGCTAGTGGGATAGTAAGCGGGGGATGTGCGGCAACCAAAACCGTGGTGCGAACACCCGAAGCGTTGTCTTTGCTTGCGCGGGCTGGTTTAACGCTCCGGTGCGTCGTCTCGGTAGTGGCACAGAACAGCGATGGCAACTCTCCAGGACTGCTGGTGTGCATTAGCGCCGACACGGCCACCCGTTCCGAGCAAGGCTTTGGCGGAACCTACATCACGGTGAATGAGACGGAAGCCGCCTGCCTATCCGCCTTGTTTGTAAAACACCTGCACGCAGTGGCCTTATTGCCGGATTCGGTTACGGTACACCAGGGCTTTTCTTTTCGGCTCACCAATGAGCACGGCCCTTCCCGCCAGGGAACGTTGGCCACTGTCCAGGTGGTGACCTCGCTGCTGACCAGTGTAAATAACGAGGTAAAAAACGGCCATCTGCCCTTGCGAAGGGAAGTCAAGAAAAGCCTTACGGAAGCTATTGACTACAACGTAGGGTGGATGAACCCCTGATGTCAGTTATAACGCTCGACTCACTAAACTTATGGAATAAGCGGCTGGCATGCTTCGCAAAAGCATTAGCCTGCGCATATGGAGTTTAAGAAACTCGTCTACGAATCAAAGTTTACGAAACTACACTGATAGATGAGTTTCGTGAACTCAGCAATCAATGGTCTGTCGGCACCATAGCAGCACCAGCAGAGTGCAAACTCGCGCTATCGGGTGAACCCCACCGGAGGGAGCCAGAGTCGTAGCCGAGTGGTTACATTTTTTTTAAACTTGAAATTACTGTAACCAGAGCTCAGCTTGCAATATTTGTAATATTCAAGAATTTCTAACCTAACCTCTTGCCCTCATGCCTGATTATGTGCGCAACAAGTTTGGCTTAACCCAGGAGCGGCTGGCTTCCTGGCTGGGCACCAGCCGGGGCATGCTGGCCCAATCGGAAGCCGGCACCAAGAGTCTGCCGGGGCGCAGCAGCATTGCCAGCGCCCGCCTGGTGCTGGCCTCGCTGGGTAAGGTATTGGTGCTGGGCCAGGCCGAAGCGCAGCCCGGCCCCCCGCCTTTGCCGGTGCCCGCGCCCAAGCTTGAGCCGCTGCGGTGGCGGCGCGACGAGTGTCGCTACCGCAGCGGCACCCTGCGCCGCGAGCTGGCCGCCATGCAGGCCAAAGCCCAGCAGCTGGAGAACCGGCTGGCCGCTTTGCCCTCCCTACGGGCTTATCCCGGCCCGGTCAGTAACCCGGCTCGGGAAGCCGGCTGGCTGGCCTTGTTTGAAGGAGAAGCTGAGGATGGCTTGCGCGATGCTTGCGGGGCCGGGCCGCAGCGTCTGCTCGAAGCCCGCATCGCCGGCCTGGAGCGCGAAGCCGAACTGCTGGAAGAGCTGTTGAATGAACTGCCCCCCATACAGTAAGCCCCCGCTGGCCGCCGCCCGCTGGCGCGCGTCTGCGACGCGTGCCCACCGGCACCGCGTCTGCAACGCGACGGTATAAGGCTTTAACAGGCGCGGGCGATTCGCGTCGCAGACGCGGTGCCGGTAAGCACGCGTCAGAGACGCGCGCTAGCAGCGGCCTATAGGGCGCCAGCGGGACCAGCAGTTTACCCCAAACAAAAGCATACCTGGCTCCCCTCCCCATCGGGGTAATGCGCTTAAAGCATTTGCGGCTGGGGGAGGGGTTACCGGCATTTCCGGCGTAAATTCACCACATGCGCCACCTCCTTACTACTGCGGCCCTGCTGCTAGCCGGCTCTGCCACCGCCCAGAAGTTTGATGCCACATTGGGTGAGGCCCCGGCGGGCTTTCACTGGCAGGTGCTGCCCCAGGTGAAGGCGGCCATGCTGCTGCCCGATGGCTGGTACTACAAGGCGGAGGGTGACAAAGCAGCTATGACCTACTACCTCACCCAGGAAGCCATTGGCGAAACTGGCGAGTACCAGACCGGCGCTTCCCTGCACGTGGTGCGCAAGGTAAAAAGCAAAACCAAGCAGCCCGCCCCCACCTACGCCGAGCGCCTGATGATGCGCACCGGCTTCGGCAAGGGGCAGCAGATGCTGGAAAAGTCGCCCCTGGCTCTGGGCGACCGCGCCCGGCACTGGGTGCGCTACCGCGACGCCCCGCCCGATGCCGAGGTGCGCATCGTATACCAGCTGGCCCTGGCCAACGGTAAGACGGATACCCTCTACCTGTTCACCTTCGAAAGCCCCGAGAAGGAGTGGGCCGAAGCCTGGCTTCTAGGACAGCAGATGGTTGGGGAGGCGGTGCTGGATGGAGGAATGTAGCCCCACCCCCGACCCCTCCCCTGCGGGGGAGGGGAGCCGGTTCCGGAAGTTCTGACGTCAGGCTCCCCTCCCCCGCAGGGGAGGGGTCGGGGGTGGGGCTGGGGCTAAAACTCCAGAATAAAACCAATAGTAGGCGTGATATTCCCCGTTTCGTTTTGCAGCACTACGGGAATGGCGTTGCTACCATCGGCGCGCAGGGGCTGGCCGTCGGTGCTCACAAAGCCGCTGTTATCCACTTCGCGGGCGAAGGTGAAGTTGGGCTGGCCGGGGTTGGTGGCCAGCAGGGCGTTCTGGATGTCGACGTACAAATCCAGGGTGAGGCGGCGGAAGTTGATTTTCTTGTCGAGGCGGAAGTCGAACTGCTGGAAGGCCTCGTAGCGCAGGGTGTTGAGGCGGCTGTAGTCGAGCACGCCCTGGCCGGTAGCCAGGTAGCTGGCGCGGGAAGCCCGCAGGTCGAAGGGCGTGTAGGGCGAGCCGCCGCCCACGCGGTACTTCAACCCCAGCTCCCAGCCCCGCCCGAACTTGTAGCCCAGCAGGGCCGAGGCCAGGTAGCGAGAGTCCCAGGCCGAGGCAATGTACTCGCCGCTCAGCCCGCTGAACTCGGAGCGGAACGCGGTGAAGGAAGCCACGGCAAACAGCTTTTTGGTGAGCTTCTGCTGGAAAAACAGCTCGGCGCCGTAGGTGCGGCCCTCGCCGCTGCTGGTCACCGGCTCGTTGCCCAGGGCGGTGAAGTCGCCGCCCAGGTTGGCTAGGCTGATGCCCGTGCGCAGCGACACGGGGTAGAAGCTGTACTTCTTGTAAAAGCCTTCCAGGGTGAAGCGCGTGGCGGCTGTGGGCAGAAACTCCAGGCCGGCCACGTAGTGGTCGGAGCGGATGTAGCGGCTGCCGCGGTTTACCAGCTGCCCGGCATTATCGCGGTAGCCCAGTACGGTGTTGGTAGGCACCTTGTAGTAGCGTCCCACAGAGGCGTTGAGGTTCCACTTGGGCGCCAGGCTCAGCGAGGCCGACAGGCGCGGGGAGAGGGTGCGGCCCAGGTTGTAGCCGTCGTCGGTGAGGGAATTGCCGTCGGTGCGCAGGCCGGCCGAGAGCGTGAGGCGGTCGGCAGGCAGGAAGCTGCGCGTGACTTGCGCGAAGGCGCCGAAGCGCACAAAGTCAATGGCCGTGTTGAAGTCGACGGTGATGGCCGGTGCCAGCAGGTTGCCGCTGGCGTCGCGCACTTCGCGCCGCAGGCGGTTGAAGAAGCGGTTGTCGTAGTGCACCAGCTGGGCCACGGCGCCGTAGGCCAGCTGCCAGCGCCCCCGGCTCTGGTTGATATCCACGCGCAGCTTGTTTTCGGTCTCGCCCGAGCGGGTGAGCAGGTTGCGGCGGCTTTCGTCGCCGGCCACGCCGTCCTGAAACTGGTCGGCGGAGTTATGCAGCTGGGTGCGGCTCAGGGCCAGGTTGAGGTAGCCCTGGGGCAGCAGCTGGCGCAGGGACAGCCCCACGGTGTAGTTCCACTGGTCGATGGTGGGCGTGGCGCGCAGGATGTACTCCTTTTCCGGGCTCGACTTCTTGGGCACGGCCAGCTCGAAGTGGTCGATGGCGCCCAGGCCCAGGGTGGTGAGCGTGGTTTTGGGTCCCAGCCTGGTGGTGGTTTTAAACTGAAAGTCCCAGTAGTTGGGCCGGATGGGAATGTCCAGGGCCCGGAACAGAAACTGCAGGTAGGAGCGGCGGGCCGAAGCCAGGAAGGTGGTGTTTCTGCTCAGCGGCCCTTCCAGCGTGGCCGCCACCTCCGTAGCCGAGGTGCGCAGGTTGCCCTGCAGGCGCTCGGGGTTGCCCTCCCGCTGCCGGAACTGCAGCACCGAGCTCAGGGTGTTGTCGTAGCGCGCCTCGAAGGCCGAGGTGCTTAAGGTCACATCCTCGATAAAGCTGACGTTGAGAATGCCGGCTGGCCCGCCGGCGCTGCCCTGGGTCTGGAAGTGGTTGATGACGGGCACCTCGATGCCGTCGAGGTAGTACACGTTTTCGTTGGGCGCCCCGCCCCGGATGATGATGTCGTTGCGGAAGCCGGCCGTGCCGCCCGCCCCGCCGCCGCTCACGCCGGGCAGGGTTTGCACCACTTTGGAGATGTCGAAGTTGCCGCCGGGGTTGCTCTTGATTTCTTCCACGCTCAGGCGCTGCACGCTCAGCGGCGTTTCGGCCGTGGCCACCCGGATGGCGCGGTTGGCCGTTACCTGCACCTCGCCCAGCTGCTGGGCGGCCGGGCTCAGCTCCAGGTTGATGATGTTGGCGTTGCCGCTGCTCACCACCACGTTGGCCCGCAGCAGGGCGTCGTAGCCCACGAAGGAAGCCCGCAGGTTGTAGGAACCCGTGGGGATGTTACCGATTTTGTAGCGGCCCTCGCCATCGGTGGAGGTGCCCAGCTCGGTGCCTTCCAGCACCAGCGTCACGCCCGGCAGCAGCTCCTGGGTTTTGCGGTCGCGCACGCTGCCCGTAATGGTGCCGGTGCTCTGAGCCAGGGCGGCGAAGCTGATGTTAGCAAGCAGCGCCAGAAGGAGGAAGGAGCGAAGAAAAAAAGGCAGGTGCGGCGGTCGGCTCGGAATCATCGGGCAGGGTAGCGGTGACAGCAGCTAACTACAGCCTTTTTCAAATGTTTCGATAATACCAGATAAGTTGAGCTGCGCCCGTACCTCGGACTCTGCGAGTCCGCGCGCCTGAACGTTGGCCTTGCTTGGTGGCAGTCGTCGCTGCGCTTCGACTGCGGCCAGCCGGTAGCCGGCCCAGTCCGTACTGGAACGGGGGCACGGCCTTCCCCACGCGGATACGCGGACTCGCAGAGTCCGCGCTACGGCACTACTTTTACCAACCATTCCCAACCTCAACACTTCTTCCCTGCTTCGCATGGCTACTTACCTCGCTGAACACCAAACCCGCTTCCTCGAAGAGCTGATGGACTGGCTCCGCATCCCGTCCGTATCGGCCGACCCTAAGTTTCATACCGACGTGCTGCGGGCCGCCGAGTACCTCAAAACCCGCCTCGAAGAAGCCGGCGTGCAAAACGTGGAGCTCTGCGAAACCGCCGGCAACCCCATCGTGTACGGCGACTACATCATCGACGCCAGCAAGCCCACCGTGCTGGTGTACGGACACTACGACGTGCAGCCCGCCGACCCCTACGAGCTGTGGACTTCGCCGCCCTTCGACCCCGTGATTAAAGATGGCAACATCTACGCCCGCGGCGCCTGCGACGACAAAGGCCAGGTGTACATGCACGTGAAGGCCTTTGAGATGATGATGCGCGACGGCCAGGGCGGCGTGCCCTGCAACATCAAGTTCATGTTCGAGGGCGAGGAGGAAATCGGCTCCAACAACCTGGGCATCTTCGTGCGCGGCAACAAGGAAAAGCTCAAGGCCGACGTCATCCTGATTTCCGACACCGGCATCATCGCCAACGACGTGCCCAGCATTGAAGTGGGCCTGCGCGGCCTCAGCTACCACGAGGTGGAAGTGACCGGCCCCAACCGCGACCTGCACTCGGGCCTGTACGGCGGCGCCGTGCAAAACCCCATCAACGCCCTGTGCGCCATGATTGCCAGCCTGCACGACGAAAACGGCCACATCACCATCCCCGGCTTCTACGACAACGTGGACGAGCTCTCGGCCGAGGAGCGCGCCGAGATGGCCAAGGCGCCGTTCGACGAGGAGGAGTTTAAGCAAAGCATCGGCCTGCCCGCCTCGGCCGGCGAGAAAGGCTACTCCAGCATGGAGCGCGTGTCTATCCGGCCCACGCTCGACGTGAATGGCATCTGGGGCGGCTACACCGGCGAGGGCGCCAAAACGGTTATTGCCTCCAAGGCCTTCGCCAAAATCTCCATGCGCCTGGTGCCCCACCAGACCAGCGAGGAAATCAGCGAGCTGTTCCAGCAGCACTTTATGAGCATTGCCCCGGCCGGCGTTACGGTGAAGGTGATGCCCCACCACGGCGGCGAGCCCGTGGTGACGCCCACCGACTCGGTGGCCTACAAAGCGGCGGCCGACGCCATGGAAACCACCTTCGGCAAGCGCCCGGTGCCCACGCGCGGCGGTGGCTCCATTCCCATCGTGGCCATGTTCAAGAGCGAGCTGGGCCTGGACTCGGTGCTGCTGGGCTTCGGCCTCGACTCCGACGCCATCCACTCGCCCAACGAGCACTACGGCGTGTTCAACTTCCTCAAAGGCATCGAAACCATCCCGCACTTCTACCGCAACTATGCGGCAGCCCAGTAAGCGCCACCCGGTTGGTTGTTAAGCAAAGCCCCGCTCTTGAATAAGAGCGGGGCTTTATTCTGGAAACTCCGCCTGGGGCCGGCCAAAGAAAATGTAGCCGGCGTACACTTGAAAAGCCTGGTTGTAGATGCGGGCTTCGCCGCCGACGCCCCGATAAGAGCCCGCCGTAAATACCGACGACAGGCCGCCGTGGTAGCGCAGGCCCAGCAGCAGCCCCTTTGCCCCCTGATACCCCAGGCCCGCCGCCAGGCTCCAGTCGAACCGCTTAAAATTGCGCGCATTGTCGGCGGTGGCGCTTTGGCCGTTGGGCGCGGTATAGTCGGCGCTGGCGCTGAGCAGGTAGCCCAGCGCCGGTCCGAGCTCAATAAAGGGGCCCACCTGGCTGCGCAGCTTAACCAACAGCGGCAGCTCGACATAGGTAAGGCGCTGGCTGCCCCTGGCGGTCAGGGTGGAGCTGAGGGCAAACGGCTGGTCGCTGGCGCCTTTTTGTGAAAACAGAAACTCGGGCTGCACCGACAGCGCTTTGCTCACGGGCAGGTGCAGCACGAGGCCACCGCACAAGCCCAGGCGGGAGCTGCCGCCGGCATCGGCATCTTCCCCGCGGTACTGAGCCACGCTTCCCCCCAAGCGGAAGCCGGCGCGGTCGGAGCGCTGGTGCTGGGCGGTTGCGGGCCGCGCACCCGTCAGCAGGAGAAAGCAGGCAAGCGGCAGAAGCAGGCGGTGCATAAAAAGAACAGATGAGAAAGACCGCTGCAAATCAAGCCAAAAAGCCCGGCTTCCGCGAGGAAACCGGGCTTTTTATGGTCAGGCTACCGGCTAGCGTCTACCAAAGGAATAAGTCAGGTACAGCTGGAACACGCTGTTTCGGATGCGGGGCTGAGTGGTAACACTGCCAGCCGTGGTGGATTGCACCACGTTGGTAAAGCCGCCGTTGTAGCGCAGGCCAATGCCGGGGCCGCTTTTGCGCTGGTAGCCCAGGCCTGCCAGGTAACCAAAGTCGAAGTCGTTGTAACGCTCTTTGGTGTTTACGCTGACACTTCCGGTCTCGCGGCTGGCCCCCAGCAGCACGCCAACCTGCGGGCCGGCTTCAAAAAACAGGCCGCTCACGTTGAGGTGAAAAGACAAGGGGATATCCAGGTAGTTAAGGCGGTCGAGGGCGTCGGTGGTCGAGTATTTCGCGCCCTTCTGCGAGAACACCAGCTCGGGCTGAACGGCAATCAGGTCGCTCAGGCTAATGTTGGCAAATACACCAGCGTGAAACCCGAAGCGGCTTTTGGCATTGGTGGCGTCCTGGCCATCGAAGGTGGAGTAGGAGCCCCCGGCCTTCAGGCCAAGCGCCACATTGCCCTGGGCCTGGGCGGCCTCACTCAAGCCCAGCATCAAAGCCAAAGGCAGTAAAATCTTTTTCATGCGGTAATAGGTATAGGCAGCGAAGTTACGGGCATTACCACATTCCCAACGCTACTGTCCGGCCAAAGACAGCACAGGCTGTGGGCCGAAACGGCCTACGCTGCCGGGCAAAAACAAGCCCGGCTTCTGTGCAGAAGCCGGGCTTGTTGCCGAACCTACTGAGCGGGCTAGCGGGTGTTTTTCAGCATGTAGCTAACGTAAACCTGCACCACGCTGTGCTTGATGTCGTCTTTGTACTTGGCATTGCCCGAGGGCGTCTCAATGGCTTTGGCGCTGGAAGCAAAGGGCGCATTGAAGCGCAGCCCCGCCCCGAGCCCGGTCTGGGGCTGATAGCCTACGCCAAGCACGTAGCCCAGGTCGAGCAGAGCGTAGTCGCTGGTTATTTTGGTGGCATTACCGCCCAGGGTTTCGCGGGCGGCCAGCAGCATGCTAAGCTGGGGGCCCACTTCCGCGAAGAAGTTGGACAGCTGGCCGCGCAGGGCCACGGGCAGGTCGAGGTAGTGGTAGCGGTTGGTGGCTACCTCGCCGGTGTAAATGGTTACCTTACCGCCCTTCTGCGAGTACAGCAGCTCGGGCTGCAGGCTGAAGGTTTTGTTGAGGGCCACGTTGACCACGGCCCCGAGGTGAAAGCCGTAAATGCCGCGGTAGCCCGACACTGAGTTGCCGTCGAGGTTGGAAAAGCTGCCGCCGGCCTTCAGGCCCCCAAAAGCCGGGCTGCCGTAGTAGTTGCGCTGGGCTTGTGCCGCGCTACCCAGGCCAGCCAGCAGGGCGAGGGTGAACAAAGTTTTTTTCATAGAGTAGAACAGGGAAGAGTACGCGGCCCGCTTAGTCGTTGTCGCCAAAGGAATAGCCGACCGACAGCGTGAAGACGTTGTTTTTTACGTTCTGCTCGCCCGGCACCTGGAAGCCGTTTACCTTGATGATGTTGTTGAAGTCGTTGCTGTAGCGCAGGCCCAGCGAAACGCCGCTTTCCATGGTATAGCCCAGCCCTACGCCATAGCCAAACACCGTCCGCTTGAATTCATTGGTGTAGTCCACGTCTCCGGCCTTGCCCGAGAGCAGCACGCTCAGCTGCGGGCCGGCTTCAAAGTAGAGGCCGTCGGCTTTGTAGCGGAGCATGACGGGAATATCGAGGTAATTAAGCTTTAGGTTGCGGTCGTTGGCTGTCTGCTCAATTTCGCGGCCTTTCATAGAGTACAGCAGCTCGGGGTGCAGCGACAGGCTTTCGGCAAAGCCGATGTCGGCCATTACCCCGCCGTGAAAGCCCCACTTGTATTGGGAGTTTTTGGCGTCGTTGCCAATCAGGTTGGTATAGGAAGGCCCGGCCTTGACGCCCAGGGAGATGCCCTGGGCCTGAGCGGCCGCGGTACCCGCTACCAGCGCCAGAGAGAGAAGAGTCGTTTTCATAGAGTGGGTGGTTGAACGATATGGCAGCTGTATACGAGTTGGCCTCTAAAAGGCTACTGACTAGCTACCGCCTGGCATCGCACGCTGGCCTGTGTACTATAGCCCGGCCGTTGAAGAAGCCGGGCTTTTGCGGGATAAGGCCGCTTACTTTCCGCCGAACATGTAGCCCAGCTGCAGCTGAAACACCGAGTTGCGCTGCTTCTGTCCGGGCTCGGAAGGGTCGCTCAGGTCGGGGATGCCCCCATTGTAACGCAAGCCAATGCCCAAGCCGCTCTCGAGCTGGTAGCCCAAGCCGACCACATAGCCGAAGTCAACCTGGCGGGTGCCTTCGGTATCGGTAGAAGTAGTGGTTCTGCCGTTGCTTTCCTTGGTGGTTTTCTGCGAAAGCAGGAAGCCAACCTGGGGGCCCAGCTCAAAAAAGGGCCCGTCGGCATTTGCTTTTAGCAGCACGGGTATGTCGAGGTAGCTGGTACGTCCCTCTGCTTTGAGCCCGGCAGATTCGAACTTGCTGCCTTTCATGGAGTACAGCAGCTCTGGCTGCAGCGACAGCAGGTCGGAAAAGCCGAAGTTGGCGGCTACGCCCCCGACGAAGCCAATGATGCTTTTGACATTCTCGGTGTTGTCGCCCGATACCGACGACAAGCTGGCACCGGCTTTTACGCCAAAGGTTGTGGTTTGGGCTTTAGCGGTGCCGGCTACGGCCAGGAGCAAACCGAGAGAATAGAGGGCCTTTTTCATGGAAAGGATGGAGAAGCGTAAAGAGGTACAGGAAAGCCAGGGCCGGTGAGCAGTGCGTTTGCCCGCGCCCTACTGTGCCCATACTGCCCGAGCCGGTGCCTGGTTGCAGGGGCGGAGCCGTCCCCAAGAGAAGGCAGCCGGCATCTCACAGCAAAGCCTGGCTTACTAAGCAGTAAGCCAGGCTTTCACAGGTAATTCTTAATCTGGTGACCCAGGCCGGGTCGAGGTGCTTAGCGGCCCAGCGGCAGCAGGTAGCCTACCTGCAGCGTGAACGCATTGTTGAATGCCTTGGGCTCGTTGTCGGTGTTCTTGCTGTCGATAAGCGAGTTGAAGCCACGGGCATAGCGCAGGCCAATGCTCAGGCCGCCTTCGGTCTGGTAGCCCAGGCCGGCCACGCCGCCGATATCAAACTGGGCCAGGTCCGACTTGTCGGCATCGCCGCGGGTTACGCCGGTGTAGTCGAGGTAGCCGGTGCTGGTTTCTACCTTGTCTTTTTCACCGTTGGTGTACTTGGTGGTCATCTGCTGCTTGGTCTTCGAGCCGAAGAGGTAGCTAAACTGCGGGCCAAACTCGAAGAACAGACCGCCGGCATTGATGCGGGCCAGAATGGGCAGGTCGAGGTAGTGCAGCACGCGCTGCTGCTCTACTTCCACTTTGGCTACGTTGCCGCTCACGCTTTTCTGGGTCGACTTGATTTCGTAGCCCTTGCGGTTGTAAAGCAGCTCCGGCGCAATGGAGAAGAAGCCGTCGTCGGTGATGGGGAAGCTGGTGCCTACGCCCACGTTGTAGCCCAGCTTGTAGGAGCCCAGGCTGCTGCTGTAGTTAGGGCCGGTAATCTGGCCTACATTGTCGCCGGAAATGTTGGAATAGGTGGCACCGGCTTTTACCCCGATGCGGAGGCCGCCCGAATCCTGGGCTTGGGCGGCAGAAAAGCTCAGAAGAGCTAAGCCAAGTAATGCAGTCTTTTTCATGGGATGGATAGTTAGGGAAAAATGAACCGACTTTATTCGGTTATGAGCTAAAAAGGGTGGTTAGCAGATTCGGGGCAGTTTACCGTACAGTAGGTGCAGAAGGTTGCGTCTTATGTGTTTTTTTAATAAATTTTTAAACTAAGCAAGGGCTGCGCGTGGGTAAATCAAAGGCGCGCTGCAAGGCACGCCGAGCAGGGCCTCCGTCAGTAGCCGCTGCCGATAAGGCCACGGTGGCGGCACTTCTTAAAAAAGAACGGGCGCCCGGCAAGTCATGCGCCCACCTTTTTGCCGGATTCTGCTGCGGGGGCTGCGGTTGAGTTGTATTTTTGATAATACACTTGAGCTTTAACTATGGGAGCATCGCTGCTCGCACGTCTGCAGGTAAGCGGGTTATGTTGGATGTCGCTGATGCTGACTGCCCGGCCGGTAGCGGCGCAGCAGGCCGATTCGGCGGCGGCCCGTCGTTCACCGCTGGTGCTGGGTGCCTACGGGCAGGCCAGCTTTATCATTCCCCACACCAACGCCATCCGGCACCTGGCCGACTCACACCCCACCGGCTTCGAGCTGAACCTGCAGCGCCAGACCACGGGCGCAGCACCCTGGCACGGCTGGTATAAATACCCCAAGGCCGGGCTGGCCCTGGTGTATTACGATTTTCACAACCCCACGCTGGGAAGTGCCTTCGCCATCAGCCCCTACCTGAGTAAGTCCTTCTGGCGCACCACGCGCCACGATGTCAGCTTCCGCGTAGGGGCCGGCCTGGCTTACCTCACCAACCCCTACAGCCAGCAGGCCAACCACAAGAACACCATCAACAGCTCGGCCATCAACGCTACGCTGCAGATGCGGCTGGAGTACGACTACGCCCTCACGCCCCAGTTGGGCCTGCTGGTAGGGCTGGCGCTCAACCACTATTCCAACGGGGCCACGACGCGGCCCAACTTCGGCGTGAACCTGCCCACCGTGGTGCTGGGCCTGAACTACCACCAGCAGCGCCCGGCCCTCACCATCAACCCAAACGCGCCCAAGCCGGAGGATGTGGGGCAGAACTTCTATAGCCTGAGCACCAGCATTGGCTTCGTGCAGCGCAACGAGAGCGACCTGAACAAGTACCTGGTCAACTCCGTCACGGCGGCCATCGGCCGGCGCGTCAACCGCAAGTCCAACCTGCTGGCGGGCGTGGAAGGCTTCTACGACCGGTCGCTGAAGGCCACCCTGCAGGACACTACCCGGGCCGGCGTGAAGCAGCCCGACGTGAAAAAAGCCGGCGTATTCGTAGGCCACGAGCTGCTGTTCGGCCGGCTGGCCTTTGTGTCGCACCTGGGCTTTTACGTGTATGCGCCCTACAAGTCGAACACACCCTACTACGAGCGGCTGGGCCTGAAGTATCACTTTACCGAGCAGCTGTTCGGGGCTGTCGACCTGAAGATTCACCGGGGCGCCGCCGACGTCATCGAGTTCAAAGCCGGCGTGAAGCTGTAGCGCGGCCCCGCCCTGGCTGCTCTTTTTGCGGATTCAGCCGCTATGCCTGGCGTTTGGGGAAGAAAATGAAGGATGCTGGCCAGGAGCCTGCCATATTTGGCCATCCTCTTCATTACAATACTATGGAAACGTTTTTCCTGCTCAACCGCTGGCTGCATATCACAGCAGGCTTCATTGGATTTTTTGTGGCGCCCCTGGCCCTGGCCGTGCGCAAGGGCGGGCCTGCGCACCGGCTCTGGGGCCAGGTGTTTTTCTGGGCCATGGTGGTTGCCGGCCTCACGTCGCTGGCCGGCGCCGTCCACATTCACAGCGCGTTTTTGCTGCTTACGGGCATCTTCAGCCTCTACATGGCGGTCTTCGGCTACCGTTCCCTGTATCTCAAGCAGCTAAGCCAGGGCGGGCGGGCCCCACTTATCGACTGGCTAAGCGCGGGCCTGGGGCTGCTGGTGTTTCTGGGCACTACCGCCTATGGGCTGCGGCAGGGCAACGTACCGGCGGCTGTGTTTGGTGGCCTGGGTATTCTAACGACCAGCCGGCAGCTGCTCGGCTTTCGGCGGGCCGGCTCCTGGGCCCCGGCTCAGTGGCTGCACAACCACATTTCCGGCTTTCTGGCCTCCTACATCGCCGCCGTATCGGCCTTTTCGGCCACCAGCCTGACGTTTATTCCGTTTCCCTTCAACTTTTTGTGGCCCACGCTGCTGGGCGTGCCCGCCATTTTCTGGTGGCAGGCCCGGGTGCGGAAAGGACGGTTGGCAGCTAACAGTGAGCAGTTAATAGTTAACAGTGAGCAGCTAGCAGTGAGCAGCTAGCAGTGAGCAGTTAACAGTGAGCAGTTAACAGTGAGCAATGGGCTAACCTGTGGTCGTGGCACAGCTTTTTGGTTGTGGCGGCAAAGAAGGGCAGAGCAATATCCCTGGCCTTGTTCGGGTAGTAGTGCAAGCGGGAACCCCTACGGGGCATACGCGGCGCTGACCTTCGGTACCTGGCACTACACCACACTTGGTTAACTATTACCTGTTAACTGCTGACTGTTAACTGCTAACTGCTCCTTAACCAGCGCCTGGTTTATCTGCCTTATCAGGCCGGGGCCTTCGTACACGAAGCCGGTGTAGAGCTGTACCAGGGAGGCGCCGGCGGCCAGCTTTTCCAGGGCATCGGCAGCCGAGTGGATGCCGCCCGCGCCCACAATGGGCAGGCTGCCGTCGGAGTGGCGGTGCAGGTAGCGCACCACTTCGGTGGCCCGGGCCCGCAGGGGGCGGCCGCTGAGGCCGCCGGCACCCAGGCTGCTCACCTGGCCGGCGTCGGTGCGGAGGCCGCTGCGGGCAATGGTGGTGTTGGTGGCCACCAGGCCGCTGAGCTTGGTTTCGCGGGCTATTTCCAGGATGTCGTCGAGCTGGGAGTCCGTCAGGTCGGGCGCAATTTTGAGCAATAGCGGGCGTGGCGTGGCCCGGGCCAGGTTGCGGGCCTGTACTTGTTGCAGCAGCTCAATCAGCGGCTTTTTCTCCTGCAGCTGCCGCAGGTTGGGCGTGTTCGGCGACGACACGTTGACTACGAAGTAGTCGACTACCTCTTTCAGGGCCTCGAAGCAAGCCACGTAGTCGGCGGCGGCCTGCTCGTTGGGGGTGTCCTTGTTTTTGCCGATGTTGCCGCCGATGAGCAGCTGACGGTTTTTACGCTGGGCCAGGCGCCGGGCCACGGCTTCGGCGCCGTCGTTGTTGAAGCCCATGCGGTTGAGCAGGGCCCCGTCCTGGGGCAGGCGGAACAGGCGCGGGGTGGGGTTGCCCGTCTGGGGGCGCGGCGTCACGGTGCCAATCTCCACGAAGCCAAAGCCCAGCGTAGCCAGCTCGTCGGTCAGCACCGCATTCTTGTCGAGCCCGGCGGCCAGGCCTACGGGGTTGGGAAACTTCAGGCCGAAAACCTCCCGTGCCAGGGCCGGGTGCTGGTAGTTGTAGAGGCTGCTGAGCAGGGCCTTGCCGCCCGGCAGCGCACTCATCCGGCGCAGGTTGTCGAATACCAGGTGATGGGCCCGCTCGGCGTCCAGGTTAAACAGCAGCGGCTTGAGGAGGGATTTATACACGGGAAGCGGCAGCGTTGGTCTGGGGCAAAAGTACGGTTCGTTCCGACGATATCTTCCGATGTTATGGGGTCATCTCCCGATGTTCTGATATCATCTCCCGCAGAGGGCGCGGAAGTTTGCGCAGAGGACGCAGAGTGCGAAAGCCCATTCCCAGCACATTAGCAAATCAAAAAATCAGCACATCAGCCGGCCCAGCCCTCGCGGTCGAGGCTGCGGTACTGAATGGCTTCGGACAGGTGCTGAATCTGGATGTCCTCGGCGCCGGCCAGGTCGGCAATGGTGCGGGCCACTTTCAGAATCCGGTCGTAGGCGCGGGCCGAGAGGCCCAGGCGCTCCATGGCCGTTTTCAACAGGGCGCGGCCGGCTTCGCTTATGTCGCAGATGTCCTTCACCATCTGCGGTGGCATCATGGCGTTGGAGTGAATGTCGGCGTAGTCGTGGAAGCGGGCCGCCTGCACCTGCCGGGCCCGGTCGACGCGGGGCTGAATGTCGGCGCTGCTTTCGGCCTTGCGCGTTTCCGTCATCTGGTCGAAGGTTACGGGCGTCACCTCCACGTGCAGGTCGATGCGGTCGAGCAGCGGGCCGCTCACTTTGTTCAGGTACTTTTGCACCACGCCGGGGCCGCAGACGCACTCCTTCTCCGGGTGGTTATAAAACCCGCAGGGACACGGGTTCATGCTGGCTATCAACATGAAGTTGGCCGGAAACTCAATGCTGACCTTGGCCCGGGAGATGGTCACGCGCCGTTCCTCCAGGGGCTGGCGCATCACCTCCAGCACGGTGCGCTTAAACTCGGGCAGCTCGTCGAGAAACAGCACGCCGTTGTGGGAAAGCGAGATTTCGCCGGGTTGGGGGTTGCCGCCCCCGCCCACCAGGGCCACGTCGGAAATGGTATGGTGCGGGGCCCGGAACGGGCGGGAGCTGAGCAGGCCGCCGCTGGCGAGCTTGCCGGCCACGGAGTGAATCTTGGTGGTTTCCAGGGCCTCCTGCATGCTCAGCGGGGGCAGGATGCTGGGCAGGCGCTTGGCCAGCATGGTTTTGCCCGCGCCGGGTGGGCCTATCATTATCACGTTGTGGCCGCCGGCAGCCGCAATCTCCAGGGCCCGCTTAATGTTTTCCTGCCCCTGCACGTCGGCAAAGTCGGCTGCGTACTTGTTCACCGCCTGCTGAAACAGGTCGCGGGTGTCTACCCGGGTGGGCTGGATTTGTAAGCGGCCCTCGAAGAAGTCGATGGCCTCCTGCATGCTCTCGACCGGTATCACGTCGAGGTTGTTGACGATGGCGGCTTCCTCGGCGTTGGCTTTGGGCAGCACAATGCCCTTGAAGCCTTCCTTGCGGGCCTGAATGGCAATGGGCAGCACCCCGCGCACGGGGCGCAGCACGCCGTCGAGGGCCATCTCGCCCATGATGATGTAATTGCCCAGCTCGTCGGTGTTCAGCTGCTGGGAGGCGTGCAGAATGCCCAGGGCAATGGGCAGGTCGTAGGCCGCGCCCTCCTTGCGGATGTCGGCCGGCGCCATGTTCACCACAGTTTTGGTGCGCGGCATGCGGTAGCCGCGGAACTTGAGCGCCGCCTCAATGCGCTGCTGGCTTTCCTTGATGGCGTTGTCGGGCAGGCCCACCACAAAAAAGTTGGTGCCAGCCGATACCACCACTTCAATGGTAATGGTGTAGGCATTGACGCCCTGCACGGCCGAGCCGAAGGTTTTGGTAAGCATAAGAAGGAAGACCGGGTAGAAGTGTCCTTATAATAATAAGGCAATTATACTAGGTTCGCGGCGAAGTGCTAAGCTCGTCTTCTATCATTGCTTCAGGCCGACCCGGGTCATCAGCTCAGCTTCTCAATCAGCAGAATCAGCGAGTGAATCACCTTGATGTGGATTTCCTGGATGCGGTCGGCGAAGCCGAAGTGGGGCACGCGGATTTCCACGTCGCTCAGGGCGGCCAGCTGCCCGCCGTCTTTGCCGGTGAGCGACACCACCGATACGCCGGCGGCGCGGGCGGCTTCGGCAGCCTTCAGGATGTTGGGCGAGTTGCCGCTGGTGCTGATGGCCAGCAGCACGTCGCCGGGCCGGCCCAGGGCCTGCACGTAGCGGCTGAACACGTAGTCGTAGCCGTAGTCGTTGGCCACGCAGCTCATGTGGGACGCCTCGGTGAGGGCGATGGCCGCCAGGGCGGGGCGGTCCTGCCGGTAGCGGCCGGTAAGCTCCTCGGCAAAGTGTTGGGCGTCGCAGAGGCTGCCGCCGTTGCCGCAGCTCAGGATTTTGCCGCCTTGGCGCAGGCTGGCGGCCATCAGCTCGGCGGCCTGGGCAATGCGGCTCACATTAGCAGAATCGCTCAGGAAGGCATCGAGCACGCGGCGGGCTTCGCTCAGCTCGGCGTGGATAAGGTCGGTAAGCGGGGGGATTTCGGGCACGCTGTTCTGGGTATTTAGTTGTCAGTTGTTGGTTGTCAGCTGTCAGGATTGTTCTGATAAAGCAGCCATCAGAACGAGCTGACAACTGACAACGAACAACTGACAACTAGACAACTACACCGGGCGCTCGGCGGGCGGCGGGGTGGGAGAGGGCCAGTTGGGGTCGTGGGGCGGGTAGGTGGTGGTGCCGGTTTCCCGTATCGGGTTGGTGCCCAGGGGCTGGCCGGTGCGCTGCTGCAGGTCGTAGAGCTTGGCCTTCAGCTCGTTTATCTTGCCTTCGTGCTGGCTCACGTTGCGACGCAGCATGGCGCTGTCCATATTCTCGGTGAGCAGGTGCAGGGCCAGAATGACCGCGCCAATCACGAACATGGTGTAGAAGAACTGCCGCTCCTGGGCCAGGTTCGACAGCCCGTCGCCCAGCCCCATAATGGAGGAGCGCACGGCCGGGCTAAGGATAAACAGCAGGGAGAGCAGCAGGTACACCATCACTGCGACGGTGACAATGCGTTTGAGAGCGAGCATGGCTTTTGAAGTTAGTTGTCAGTTTTCAGTTGGCAGTTGTCAGGGTTGTTCTGAAGTCAGCCTTATCAGAACGAACTGACAACTGACAACGAACAACGGACAACTAATAACACAATACTACACCAGCGCCGCGTTGGTTTGCATGGTGCTCAGGCGCTGGTACACGCCGCCCTCGCGCCGCAGCAGCTCGTCGTGGGTGCCGCGCTCCACGATGCGGCCGCGCTGCAGCACCACAATCTCGTCGGCGTGCTGCACGGTGCTCAGGCGGTGGGCGATGACCAGGGAGGTGCGGTTCTGCATCAGGCGCTGCAGGGCTTCCTGCACCAGCTTTTCGCTTTCGGTGTCCAGGGCCGAGGTGGCTTCGTCGAGGATGAGGATGGGCGGGTTGCGCAGAATGGCGCGGGCAATGCTCAGGCGCTGCCGCTGCCCGCCGGAGAGCCGCGAGCCCCGGTCGCCAATCATGGTCTGGTAGCCTTCGGGGCTGGCCACGATAAACTCGTGGGCGTTGGCGATTTTGGCAGCTTCCATCACCTCTTCCTCCGTAGCCTGGGTGTTGAAGCGGATGTTGTTGAAGATGGTGTCGTTGAAGAGTATGCTTTCCTGGGTCACGATGCCCATCTGGTCGCGCACGGAGTGAATGGTGCAGCTGCGCAGGTCGAGTCCGTCGATGAGAATCTGGCCCTGGCTGGGGTCGTAGAAGCGGGGCAGCAGGTCGGCCAGGGTGCTTTTGCCGCCGCCGGAGGGGCCCACCAGCGCCACGGTGCTACCCTTGCGGATGCGCAGGTTGATGTCGTGCAGCACGGGCGAGTCGCCGTAGCTGAACGCCAGGTTGCGGAACTCAATCTCGCGCTCAAACGGCGGCAGCACCTTCGCGTCGGGCAGGTCGCGGATGGCCGGCTCGGTGTCGATGATGCTCAGCACCCGGCCCCCGGCCACCAGGCCGCGCTGAATGTTGCCGAACGACGACGACAGGGCCTTGGCCGGCGTGAGCACCTGCGAGAACAGGATGACGTAGCCGATAAACGTCTCGCCATCCAGGGCCGAGTTGCCGCCCAGGATGAGGGTGCCGCCGAAGTAGAGCAGGCCGGCCACCACCGACACGCCCGCAAACTCCGAAAACGGCGACGCCAGGTCGCGGGTGTTGTCGATGCTGCGCGAGGTGCGGGCGTACTGGTCGTTCTGCTCCTCAAACTTGCCCTTGATGTAGTCCTGGGCATTAAACGCCTTCACCACCCGGATGCCGCCCAGGGTCTCGTCAATCACCGACAGCATGGAGCCCAGTGTGCTCTGGCTTTGCTTGGCCTGGGTGCGCAGGCGCTTGGCGATGGTGGCGATGATGCCGCCCGAAATAGGCAGCAGCACCAGCGTAAACAGCGTGAGCGGCACCGAGATGTGAAACAGCACCAGGAAGTAGGCAACGATGGTGAGCGGCTCCTTGATGACGGCCGTCATGGTGTTCACCACGGAGGTTTCCACTTCCTGCACGTCGGAGGTGAAGCGCGACATGAGGTCGCCCTTGCGCTCGCCGGCGAAAAAGCCCAGCTGCAGGCCAATGATGCGGTGGTAGAGGTCGCGCCGCAGGTTGCGGATAACGCGGGCCCGCACCTTGGCCAGCAGGCGCAGGCTGAGGTAGCGAAACACGTTGCTGAGCAGCACCGAGGCCACCACCACGCCGCACACAAACGCCAGGGCGCCCATCTTGCCGTGGTCGGTGAGCACGTCGGCGAAGAAGTAGTTGAACGTCTGCGTCACCCACTCAATGGTGGGCTTGAACGCCGGCAGCTGCTCCGGGGCCCGCATGGGCACCTTGTCGGTCTTGTCGAACAGCACCCGCAGCAGCGGAATAATGAGCGTAAAGTTGCCGATGCTGAAGAAGATGGTCAGCACGGTATACAGCAGGTACTGCGGCAGAAAGGCCGCGAAGGGCCGGGCATACTGCAGAATGCGGAGGTAAATTTTCATAGGAGCTACAAAAGTACGCCCCGGCTACAGAGCCCGCCCAGGCAACCATTCGGCGCGGCCTTCCGAATCCGGAAGTAGCTGCCGCACCGTAGCTCGGGCAGACTATCCCCTTTTCCTATGAAACGTCAGGAATTCCTCCACCTCTTTGGGTTTGGCGCCGCCATGGTGCTGAGCGGCTGCCTCGGCGGCTGCGCCAGCAAAAAAGAAGACCCCGCCCCGGGGCCCGGCCCCAGCCCCACCAACAACAGCGTCGACTTCACCATCGACCTGAACGACCCCGCCAATGCCCGGCTCAACGACCCGGCGTTTGGCTACGTCTATGGTGCCGACGGCCGCGTAATCGTGGCCAAAACCACCAGCGGCAGCTACATCGCGCTGTCGGCGGCCTGCACCCACCAGGGCGCTACGGTTCGGTTCGATACCAATACCAACGGCTTTACCTGCCCTTTGCACGGCTCGCAGTTCAGCAGCAGCGGCGCCGCCACCATGGGCCCGGCTTCTGCTCCGCTGCGCCGCTACACCGTCGCTCAGACTGGCAGCGTACTGCGTATTACCAGCTAAGCTGGCTGTAGGGCGTCACAGCCCAAGCCGCCTCAGGATTTTCGAAACTTGGCAATAGCCCTACTATCCCTGCTACCTGCTAGCGCGCGTCTCTGACGCGTGCTGACCGGCACCGCGTCTGCGACGCGAATTGTCCGTGCTTTTCAAGCCCTTTCCCGTCGCGTCGCAGACGCGAAACCGGTGGTCACGCGTCAGAGACGCGCGCCAGCAGGGGAGTCTAATTGGCATCCGAAACCACCCGTAGGGCTGTTTAATGACATCTTTTGCTCACTAGGTCCCCGTTGCCCTTGTTCAGTAGCAGGACGCATTGGGGGGCTTCGAATAACCAGAACCTATCGCGCAACCGCACGCCCCTTTCCCGGATTCGCCGCTGCACCTCGTGCAGGGCCAACCGGCCTGGGCACCGGCCCGGTTTCTCCTCGCACAACACGACCAGATGGCCGGCGATGACATCGGTGGCCAAGTAGGCGTACATCGAGTCCGGCGGGTTGATGGTGCCGGCTATCCAGTACTCGTTGGCCTCGTCTACCGTGCGCACCGATACTTGAATCATGACTTCTTGGGGGTCGAAAGGGTACGCCCGGCAATACTCGGCAACCTGTGCCCGCACCAGTGGGTTGCCGAGCCCCGTTTTCGGGCCGCAGGAGGCGCCCGCCTTGTCCCCTCTGGGCGAAGAACACCCCCAGAAGAACAGGGCACAGGCAAGGAGGAAGGGCTTTATGTAGCGAAGGAAGGTCGACGACCGCGCGAAGCCGCCGCGAGCGAGCCGGGGCGGGAAGGGCAACGAGCCCTGCAACGAAGGTAACCGCGGTCCTATTGTTGCTAGCCAGAGCAGGACCACCGTCGTTTAGTCAAAGGGTAGATTTGCACGCTGTCAGCATTACTCATCCCGCATCGAGGCCAGAGGGTACCTGTTAATGGTGCTAGCGGGACCACTGCTGCCGGCGGCGGTGCCATTCGGCCCAGAACAGTTCATAGCCACGAGCATCTACTGCATCGGCGGGTGCTTTCTTGGGTGCGATACGCTGGTAAAAGGCTTCTACCTGGTCCACAAAATCAAGCACTTGCGTTCGGTAGGCGTCGAATGGAATGAGGACACTTTTACCCCCAGGGGCCGTCAGCTGCACCTGCTTTTGGTGGTGCTGCACCCACCAATCAGCGCCGTTGGGACAGCCCAGCACCAACACGTCTTCGCTTGTTTCGTTGGGCCACATGGTGTGGCCGCAACAGGGCAGGAGCTGTTCCCCTACGGGGTGCTCGGGGGTGTGGTCGGCGGTGAGGGTGCGCAACAGGAACAGCGCGGCGGCGCTTACCGTCCAGCTGTTCTGCTCGTCGGAAAGCACGCAGCCACCAAGCCGAGCCGCTACCTGGCCATGCGCGCACAGGTCCTCTTCGGCCGGCAGCGTCTCCAGCCACTGCAGGCTCAACAGACGCAGCTCGAATTTTTGCTCCATTGCCAATAGGACTGGGCGGTATAACAGCTTGGTTGCGGACATAGCTGGTAGCAGAACAGCTAACGGCTGCCAGCAATAAGCTAACAGCTCAAAAAATCAAAACCCATGCAGGCGCTGGGCGATGTTCCAGCGCAGTGCCAGGGAGGCGAAGATTTCGTTGCCCGACGTCGCCCCGTAGTAGCTTGGAACGCCGCCCTCGATGCTCTGCTGCCGGGCAATCAGCTTGGCATCCACGAACAGGTTGAGGCGGGGCTGGTAGGTGGCGGTGAAGTCGGCGTGCAGCAGGCGGCTTTTCAGGCCGTCGCCGGTTTTGTAGCCGTAAAAGCGGGGCTGCCCATCGGGGTTGAGGGGAAGAATGTCGTACGATACCAGCGGGTTGGAGCCGTAGTTCTGGAAGTTGCCGCGGGTGTCGTAGAAATCCAGGCCCTGTACCGTGTAAAAGGCTTTGCCCACCAGGGTGAGGCGGGGCAGGGGCTGGTAGCTGAGCACGCCCACCAGCTCGGTGAGGTTGGCGCCCAGGGGGTGGGCCAGGGGCTGGTTGAAGTGGGTGTAGCTGGTGTAGGCGTTGCTGTGCTGGTAGGTGAAGGGGCGGATGTAGTTGTATTCGAGCTGCAAGTCGAGGTTGCGAATGCCCGCCACGTCGATGTACTTGGCGCCCAGCTGAAAGGCCTGCTTGTTGCCCCACCAGCCGTTGCCGGCCCGCATCTCGCTCAGCTTGAACTCGTCCAGCACCAGCTGCCCGTAGAGCTGGGCCGTGCGCTTGATGTTCCACTTAAAGTCCAGGCCCAGAATGGCGTTGTCGGCCGAGCCCAGCTGCTGCTCAATGGCCCGGTAGAAGATAATCGGGTTGAGGTACTGCATTTCGAAGCCGCGCTTGCTGCCGCCAAACACCTCCGACTCAAACACGCCGATGTTCAGGGTGGGCGTCACGTCCAGGCTCAGGTGGTGCAAAGCCATGTACTTTTTCGGGTACTTGGTATCGAGGCCGGGCACGCGGCGGGCCGTCAGCTCGGTGTACAGGTTCTGGTAGTTGAGCTTCCACACCCGCGTGTTCAGCTTGAGGAAGAAGTAGGGCGTGCTGTAGTCGCTCAAAATCAGCGAGCGGTAGCCGTTGCCGATGAAGTTGCGGTCGTGGCCCAGCTGCACATTCACGTGCTTCAGGGCGGCGTAGGTGACGTAGCCCCGGGCCGAAAAGAAGTCGTACTGGCTGCCGCCAATGGTTTTGAAAAACTTCCAGTACCCTTCGTGCGGCACGATGGTGTCGCGCACAATGCGGTTCTGCACGTAGAACGGCACGGCCTGCTGGTTGTCGGTAAGAAAGGTATAGAAGCCCAGGCGCTGGTCTACGGTGCCTTCCACCTGCACGCCGCGGGTGTTCACGTAGCGCAGCCCCGAGATGTCGTTGTCGCGCCCGCCCTGAAAGAGCAGCACGGGGTTCACCCGCAGGGTGAAGTCCTTGGTCTGCACGTGGTAGAGGTCGGTCTGGTTGCGGTAGAAGTACTTCAGCAGGGGCTTGTTGCTGGCGTTGAGAGCCGCGCCCTGGGCCGAGTTGGCCCAGTTGTCGCGCAGCAGGTACTCGGCGTTAAACATGTCGGCCCGCGACAGCGGCGCCGCGCTGGCGCCTCCACCGGCCTGCATCCGCTCGCCCAGGCGGGCCACGGCGGCGCGGCTGTAGGGCCGCACGCTGGTGTGTGGGTCGTTCAGGGAGTCGGGACCGTACTTGATGGCGTAGCGGTCAATCAGCCGGTAGGTGTCGGCGTCGAGCGGCACGTAGGTGGCGCCCTGGGTGGCGGCAACGCGGTTTTCGGGCGCTTCCGGGGGCGAGGCTACCACGGGGGTAGGCTGCATGGGCGGGGGCACCGTCGAGGGCTGCGGCATGGGCGGGGGCAGCGGCACCGGTGTGGAGGTATCGGGTAGGGTTTGCGCAGCTACGGGCGCGGCCAGCAGCGCGGATAAGCTCAGGAAGAGAAGTTTTTTCATAAGAAGCAGCATAACGCAACCGCTCCCCGCTGGTTGGCGCAATCCGGCAACAAACCTACGCAGGCGCGCCTTGGCAAGGGGCGGGCGCCGGCGGCTTCCTATCTTCACTCCACTTCCACTTGCCCGCACTTTACTTTGCAGCCATGTCTACTTCGCCCACGCCCGATTCCGACGCCGCTGCTCCAGCAGCCCCGCTTTCCGCCGATGCCCTAGCCCACGTGCACGTGGTATGCGCCGAGCCCAGCATTGCCAACCACTTCCTGGCCGAGCTGCGCGACAAAGACATTCAGAAAGACTCCCTGCGCTTCCGCCGCAACCTGCAGCGTCTGGGCGAAATAATTGCCTACCGCATCAGCTCCCAGCTCAGCTACACCGACCAGCAGATACAAACCCCGCTGGCCGAAACCTCGGGCAAGCTGCTGCACGACTTCCCCATCCTGGCCACCGTGCTGCGGGCCGGCCTGCCCTTTCACCAGGGCTTTCTGAATTACTTCGACCAGTCGCCCAGCGCTTTCGTGGCCGCCTACCGCATCGAAGGCACGGCCCAGGTACAGGTGCAGGTCGACTACCTCTCCGCGCCCAGCCTCGACGAGCGGGTGCTCATCCTCGTCGACCCCATGCTGGCCTCGGGCAAAAGCCTGGTGCAGACCTACCGGGCCATGCTGCGCTTTGGCACGCCGCGGCAGGTGCACATTGCCGCCGTTATTGCGTCGCCCGAGGGGCTGGCCTACGTGGCCCGCGAGATTCCCGAAGCTACCCTTTGGGTGGCCGCGGTGGATGAGCGCCTCAACGAGCACGCCTACATCGTGCCCGGCCTCGGCGACGCCGGCGACCTGGCCTTCGGCAGCAAGCTGTAATAGTCAGTTAAAAGTTAAAAGTTAAAAGTGAAGAGTTAAAAAATCCAACCCGTTTTTTAACTCTTCACTTTTAACTTTTAACTTAATTTAGACAGTCGGTTAAAACCGCATTAGAGGGCTGATTTCGTTTCAGTATTGGGTATCTTTGGTTTCGCGTCCACCCCGCACCTAGTTGCCACCCCATTTCTGCAGCCTTCCACTCTGTGCTCCACCCAGCCTTTAAGTTCGTGCCCGTGTTCCTGCTGAGCACGGTGAAGTTTTTAGGCGGCCCCATGGCCGGCGCCTCACTGGGCTTGTCATTTCTGCCCACCGTGGTTCTCACCGTGGCCGGTATGATGACCAGCGTGTTCATCTTCTCCGGCATTGGCCGGGTGTGGATGCAGCACCGGCAGAAGCAGCGCCGCCTGCGCCGGGCGCCCATCTTCTCGCGCCGCTCCCGCAACATCATTAAGATTTTTCAGAAATTCGGCATGGGTGGCATTGCCTTCCTCACGCCGGTTATCCTCAGCCCTATCGGGGGCACCGTGGTGGCCACCCTGCTGGGCGTGCCCCGGCAGCGCATCCTGCTGCACATGCTCTGGAGCGCCGTATTCTGGGGCTGCGCCTTCACCTTCGCCAGCATCCGCTTCGGGCATATGCTAAAGCACTAGCTAGGGCTTAGGTTTTAGGGCCTTAGGTCTTAGGGCCGTTCTGACGGCCAAGCCTCGCAATGGAGGCACGCCACTTAGGGTTAAGGGACGTTCTGACGACTAAGCCAGAGCTTGGCGATAGCGCCATCAGAACAATTCTAAGACCTAAGTCCCTAATACCTAAAACCTACCTTCCTCGCCGCTTCAGCGCCTTCACGCCCGGGGCCGAAGCGCCTTTCTTGCCGGGGTTGGCTTTGGCGCCCTTGCGGCTTTTCTTTTTGCCTTCCTCAAACACGCGGCCGGTGCGCTTGTCGATGGTCTGGCCGGGCTTAATCCACTCCTTTTTTTCGTGGAAGGCGCCCTTGAAGGTGGGGTCCAGCTTTTTGCGGCGCTCATCCAGCTCGCGGCTCATGCTTTGCTGCTCTTCGAAGGGCGTGGGCATCACCTCCACTTCTTCGGGCACGGGCAGCAGCTCAATCTGCTGCTGAATCAGGGCCTCAATCTCGCTGATGTGCACCATCTCGGCCTCGTTGGCGAAGGTGATGGCGGCGCCGGTCTGCTGGGCGCGGCCGGTGCGGCCAATGCGGTGCACGTAGTCGTCGTGAATCAGGGGCACGTCGAAGTTGACGACGTGGCTCACCATGGGCACGTCGATGCCGCGGGCGGCCACGTCGGTGGCCACCAGGTAGCGCACCTCACCGGCCCGGAAGGCGTCCATGCTGTTGAGGCGGGCGTTCTGGCCCTTGTTGCCGTGAATGACGCGCACCTCGCCCACCGGCGCCTTGCGGTCGAGGAAGTGGGCCACCTGGTCGGCGTGCTCCTTGGTGCGGCAGAAGATAAGCACCCGGGTAAACTGCTCGGCGTCGCGGTGCAGCAGGAAGTGCAGCAGGTTGATTTTGGTGTGCAGGTTGGGCACCTGGTACAGGTACTGGCTCACGGTCTGGGCCGGGCGGGCCGGGGGCGTCACCTCTACCCGCACCGGAAACTCCAGGAACTCCTCGCTCAGGCGCGTTACGCGCTCGGGCATGGTGGCCGAGAACAGCACGTTCTGCCGCTTGCGCGGGATGATTTCGAGAATCTTACGAATCTGGGGCATAAAGCCCATGTCCATCATCTTGTCGGCCTCGTCCAGCACCAGGGTTTTCAGCTCCTTCAGCACCAAATCTCCTTTCAGGTAGATTTCCATGAGGCGGCCCGGCGTGGCAATGAGGATGTCCAGGCCCTGGGCAATGGTTTCAATCTGGGTTTTGGGCCCCAGCCCGCCGTAGATGGCGAAGATGCGCAGGTCGGTGTGCGTGGCCAGCTTCTTGAGGTGGCTTTCAATCTGAATGGCCAGCTCGCGGGTGGGCGCCAGGATGAGGGCCCGCGGGTGCTGGCCCTGGGCGTACTTCACCTTCATAAGCAGCGGCAGGCCGAAAGCAGCGGTTTTGCCGGTGCCGGTCTGGGCAATGCCCAGCACGTCGTGCCCGGCCAGCAGCAGCGGTATGGTTTGCTCCTGCACGGGCGTAGGCTCGGTAAAACCGGCCTCGGCCACGGCGGTAAGGAGTTGTTTGTTTAGCTTGAATTGCTCGAAGCCAGCTGGGGTGGGGGTGTCAGACATAGGACAGCAAAGGTACGGCGGTATGTAGCGCGGACTCTGCGAGTCCGCGTTTAGCTGGGTGGTCAAGCATCGGTTGGAACTCGTTCACGGGCGGACTCGTAGAGTCCGCCCTACCGGGTTTTCAATAATTTTTTCTTGCAAAAAACGGTTTGCGTTGTATCTTTGCCCCACAAATCACCACACGGTAGATATAGCTCAGCTGGTTAGAGCGTCGGATTGTGATTCCGAAGGTCGTGGGTTCGAGCCCCATTATTTACCCACTGAAAAAGTCCCCGGATAGTTTTCCGGGGACTTTTTTTGTTAGTTAGCATTGTTGCGCCTGCGGGGCTGGTGATGAATCGGCCCCGGCGCTACCCGAAAATAGAAACCCGTAACCAGAAACTTACCCCAATGAGCCTGCTTATCATCGGCACCGTCGCCTTCGACGCCATCGAAACGCCCTTCGGCAAAACCGACAAAATCATCGGTGGCGCCGCCACTTTCATTGGCCTCTCGGCTTCCTACTCTCTCAAGCCGGTGAAGCTGGTGGCCGTGGTGGGCGACGACTTCCCGCAGTCCGACATCCTGCTGCTGCAGGAGCACGGCGTCGACACCGAAGGCCTGCAGATTAAGCCGGGCGAAAAGTCGTTTTTCTGGTCGGGCAAGTACTCCAAGGACCTGAACTCGCGCGAGACGCTGGTAACCGAGCTCAACGTGCTGGCCGACTTCGACCCCATCATTCCCGACTCTTACCAGGACTGCAAGTACCTGATGCTGGGCAACCTCACGCCGGCCATTCAGCGCCTGGTGATTCAGCGCCTGGTGAACCGCCCCAAGCTCATTGTGATGGACACCATGAACTTCTGGATGGACATTGCCCTGGACGAGCTGCTGACCACCATCGAGATGGTGGACGTGCTCAGCATCAACGACGAGGAAGCGCGGCAGCTGTCCGGCGAGTACTCGCTGGTGAAGGCCGCCCGCAAGATTCTGGGCATGGGCCCCAAGTTCCTCATCATCAAGAAGGGCGAGCACGGCGCCCTGCTGTTCCACAAGAACAAGGTGTTCTACGCGCCGGCCCTGCCGCTGGAAGACGTGTTTGACCCCACCGGCGCCGGCGACACCTTTGCGGGCGGCTTCATCGGCCACCTGGCGGCTACCGACGACATCAGCTTCGAAAATATGAAGCGCGCCGTAATTCACGGCTCGGCCATGGCCTCGTTCTGCGTGGAGAAGTTCGGCACCGAGCGCCTGCTCAACCTGACCGCGGAAGAAGTGGAAGCCCGCGAAGCCCAGTTTGCCGAGCTGGTGAAGGTGGTGCCCATGTCGGCCGTGGCTAATGTGGAGTAGGGGAGTCGCAGTTATAGCATAACAGAAAAGCGGTAAAGGCTGTCGATGCTTTTACCGCTTTTCTGTTGTCGGCCAGGTAGCTCTGCAAGGTGGCCGTATGGCCGGGGCAACCAAAATCCGGGGGATAAGGTAAAAACCCATGTCAGCCTTTCCCTCTGACCCTACTGCCATGTCTAAGAAACAAAATAATACTCCTGACGAGCATAAAAAGGACGCAGGTACGCCCATGGGCCCCGATGCGATAAATACTCCCAATTCTACCGATACTCCTGCTTCTGTTGAGTCGGGTGTGCTGGGCAGCAAGAGCACCATCACCCAGAACGCCAACCAGAACCCCATTACCGTATCGGGCAACCAGATTAAGGGCAACACGCCCGGCGGCAACGTAAACGAGCAGCGTACCGCCAACACCAACAAGCCCCGCAACAACCCCCAGGGCAACTGGCCCATGTCGGTTGATAAAAGCCAGAAGGGCCCGGGCCGCAAGGCCGACTAAAGCCATTCTTTAGACAACGAAAAAGCCCCGCTGGAAAGTCCAGCGGGGCTTTCTGCGTATGAAGGTACTGACAGGAGGCAGCTATGCCCTATTGGCCATACTGTACTTTCCCGGGACGGCGGTTCGCGGCACTGGAACCGCTTGGGTGCAAAGCCGGCGTGGCGGATGATTTTTCAGAAGTGGAAAAATGGGCTGGGAGAAAAGCTGGGGCATTGAGCGAAAAAAAAGAGGCATTCAGCGAAACAGCATTTCGTGCCAGGAAGAGACGGCTACATTTGGCAGAATTCCAAGTTTGGGCTTAGTAGGCTCATATATGTCACCTTTTTTCTTGTCGTTTCTGATGAAGCAAATTCTGAAAAAAATGCTCCGGCGGGCTTGCACCGTCTATGCGGCGTTGGTGCCGGCGCTGCTGGCAGTGGCCCCGGCAAGTCCGGCCCTGGCTCAGCCCACCGTTTTGAACGGCCCTACCGGCTCGGGCAGCTTTGGGACTTATGTTGCCGGGCTGTTCAATGGCAACTACGTGGTGACGGACCCTTTCTTCGACTTGGGCGGCGTGCCCGACGTGGGGGCCGTTTACCTCTACCGCGGCAGCGACAATACCCTCATCAGTAGGCTTACCGGCTCGACGGCCAACGACCGGGTGGGCAGCGGCTTTGTTGGTATATTCCAGGATGGAAGCTACGTAGTGTGCAGTCCCAACTGGTCGAACGGCGGCACCGCCAGCGTGGGGGCCGTAACATGGTGCAACGGGACCACCGGCGTGGCGGGGGCCGTAAGCGCAGCCAACTCGCTGGTGGGCGCCACGGCCAACGACCAGGTGGGCAGCGCGGGCTTCAGGCAACTGCCCAATGGTAACTACGTGGTGGGCAGCCCCAACTGGTCGAACGGCAGCAACGCCAACGCCGGGGCCGTGACGTGGTGCAGCAGCACGGGCAGCACGGTGGGCCCGGTGAGCGCCGCCAACTCGCTGGTAGGCTCCACGGCCAACGACCGGGTGGGAACCAGCAGCGCCTTTGGCGGCATTGTTCCCCTCACGAATGACAGCTACGTGGTGCTCAGCCCTAACTGGACCAACACAGGACGCGCCAGCGCCGGGGCCGTGACGTGGTGCAGCAGCACGGGCAGCACGGTGGGCCCGGTGAGCGCGGCCAACTCGCTGGTAGGCTCCACGGCCAACGACCAGATAGGTGGTACCGGCTTTAATAGCGTGGTCGCCCTCACCAACGGAAATTATGTGGTGGGCAGCGCCAACTGGGACAACGGCGCCGTGGTGAACGCGGGCGCGGCTACCTGGGGCAACGGCACGGGTGGCACCGTCGGCCCGGTGAGCGCCGCCAATTCGCTTGTCGGTACCACGGCTAATGATGGAGTTGGTAGCAAAATTTCTGCTTTGAATAATGGCAACTACGTGGTAGGCAGCAGCGCCTGGGACAACGGCGCCATCGTGAACGCGGGCGCCGTGACTTGGGGCAGCGGCACGGGTGGCACTGTAGGCCCGGTGAGCGCGGCCAACTCGCTGGTGGGCTCCTCCACCAACGACTCCGTCGGCTTAACCGGCGGCATTGGCATTACAACCCTGACCAATGGCAATTACCTCGCTGTTAGCACCAGCTGGGACAATGGCGCTTTGGCCGATGCCGGCGCCGTGACCTGGTGCAACGGCACGGGCGGCACGGTGGGCCCGGTGAGTGCCGCCAATTCGCTGGTGGGCACCCGGGCCGGCGACCAGGTAGGCCGGGGCGGCGTAGCGGCCCTCACCAACGGCAACTACGTGGTGGGCAGCGGCTCCTGGGACAACGGTACCGTCGTAGATGCTGGCGCGGCCACCTGGGGTAATGGCGCCAGCGGCATCGTGGGCCCGATAACGGCGGCCAACTCCCTGGTGGGCACCACGGCCAACGACCAGGTGGGCACCGTGGGAGGCACCGGCATCACGGCCCTTTCCAACGGCAACTACGTGGTAAGCAGCCCTAACTGGGACAATGGCTCCGTGGTGAACGTGGGCGCGGCAACTTGGGGCAACGGCGCTACTGGCTTAACCGGGGTGGTGAGCACCGCCAACTCGCTGGTGGGCACCACGGCCAACGACCAGGTGAGTGGGGGCTCCTTTGGCAGTGTCATGGCCTTGTACAACGGCAACTACGTGGTGAGCAGCATCAACTGGGACAATGGCTCCGTGGTGAACGCGGGTGCGGCCACCTGGTGTAACGGCGCCACTGGCTTAACCGGCGTGGTGAACGCAGCCAATTCGCTGGTGGGCTCCTCGGCCAACGACCAGGTGGGTAGCAGACTTACTGCCCTGCTAGATGGAGATTATATAGTGGGCAGCCCCAGCTGGACAAATGGCAGCGTTATGGGCGCCGGGGCTGCCACCGGGGCGCGCGGCACGGGCGGCACGGTGGGGGCGGTAAGCGCGGCCAACTCGCTGGTGGGCTCCACGGCCAACGATGGGATTGGTGGCGGCTTCGCCCTTATGTCATCCCGGGCCAGTGTGATGTATGTCAGCGCCGACTGGGATAACGGCAGCCTCGTCAACGCAGGCGCCATCACTCAGGTGTATAGCAATGGCAGCACGGTGGGGCCCGTCACCTCCTGCAACAGCATCCTGGGGGGGGTAGCCGGCGCCGGCAACTCCCTGGTATGGATTACCCGCAGCGGTACAGTGATAGGCGGGCTGCCCAGCGAGAACAAGGTGCAGGTCGGCGTGGGGGCCCCGGAGGCCCCCACGGGCGCGGCCAGCCAGAGCTTCGCCCCTGGCGCCACCGTGGCCAACCTGGTGGCCACGGGCACCAACGTGCAGTTCTTTGCTACCCCCGCGGGCGGCACGGCCCTGGCCAGCAGCACGGCCCTGGTCAACGGCACCACCTACTACGCCGGGCAGACGGGAAATGGCTGTGCCAGCCCGCGCCTGGCCATTACCGTGACGCTGACCAGCGCGCCGGTTGACCTGGTGGTGAGCACCGGCACGCCGGGCACGCCTTACGTCATTGGCGGCGGCACCTACAACAGCATCACCGTGACCGGCACCGGCCGGGGCCAGTTTACCGGCCCGGTTACGGTGACGTCCAGCGTGGTGGTGCAGGACGGTGGCCGGCTCGACCTGAACTGCCAGCCGCTGACCGGCGCGGCCAGCTTCACGCTGGCCAGCGGCGCCACGCTGGTAATCTGCGACGCGGCTGGCATTACGGGCACGGGCAGCAGCGGCGCGGTGCAGGTGAGCGGCGCGCGCAGCTTCTCCAACGATGCCAGCTACGTGTACAGCGGCACGGCGGCCCAGGTAACCGGCAACGGCCTGCCCGCCACCGTGCGCAACCTGAGCACGACCAACAGCTTCCCCCTCACGCTCTCCCAGCCGGTGGCCGTGCGCCAGGCCCTGACCCTGGAGGCTGCCGGCAACCTCAGCACCAGCGGCCAGGCCCTCACCCTGCTCAGCAATGCCACGGGCACGGCCCTGCTGGCCAACCTGGGCACGGGCACCGTGCAAGGCAGCGTTACGGTGCAGCGCTACCTCGACCCCAGCAGCAACGCCGGCCCGGGCTACCGCCACCTGGCGGCCCCGGCCGCGGGCCAGACCCTGACCAGCCTGGGCTCGGGCGGCACGGCCCCGGTGCTGAACCCGGCCTACAACACCGCGGCCACGCCGGGCACGGTGACGCCCTTCCCCAGCGTGTACCGCTACGACCAGAGCCGCCTGGCTACCTCGCCGGCCACCTCCGTGTCGGCCTTCGACAAGGGCTGGCTCTCGCCCAGCCTGACCAGCGAAGCCATGCAGCCCGGCAGCCAGGGCTACACCGTGATGCTGCCCGGGGCGCAAACGCTGAGCTTCACCGGCGCGCTCGTGCAGAGCAGCAGCACCCTCCCGCTGAGCCGGGCCAGCGGGGCCACGGCGGCCGACGCGGGCTGGAACTTCATCGGCAACCCCTATGCCTCGCCCCTGGACTTCAGCACCGTGGGCGCCGGCCAGCGGGTGAACATGGACGCGGCGTTCTACACCTTTGAGAGCAGCAGCCAGTACGGCGGGCAGTACCGCAGCTACGTCAACGGCATCGGCAACCCGCTGGTGGGCACGGCCCAGGCCTTTTTTGTGCGGGTGAGCGCCGGCCAGACCAGCGGCTCCCTCACCTTCACCAACGCCAACCGCGTGACGGACTACGCCCAGCAGGCCCCCGTGCGCCGTGGCGCGCCCGATACCCGGCCGCAGCTCACGCTCCGCCTGGCCGGGGCCGGCCAGCCGGCCGATGCGCTGACGGTGTACAGCGAAGCCGGTGCCAGCGCCGGTTTCGACAGTGCCTTCGACGCGGCCAAGCTGCCCAATACCACGGGCCTGAACCTGGCGGCCCTCGCGGCCAGTGGCGAGCCTCTGAGCGTGCAGGGCGTGGCCGCCTTCAACGCGACTGTTCCCCTACAAGTAAGTGTGCCGGCCGCGGGCCGCTACACCTTCACGGCTGCCGCCCTGGCCAACCTGCCCGCCGGCACCCGCGCCGAGCTGGTGGACAACCTGACGGGTACGCGCACCGTGCTGACGGAAGGCGTCGGCTACGGCTTCACGATGGCCGGCAGCACGGCCCCCGGCCGCTTCTGGCTGAACCTGACGCCGGCCGCCGCCCCGCTGGGCACGGCCGCCGCCCTGGAAGCCCAGGTGCTGACCTACCCCAACCCCAGCCAGGGCCTGCTGACGGTGCTGCGCCCGGCCGCCACGAAAGTGACCACCGCCGTGCTGCTCAACAGCCTGGGCCAGCAGGTGCGCCACCTGGCTCTGCCCACGGCCGAAACCGTGGTGGACCTGCGCGGCCTGGCGGCAGGCGTGTACACCCTGCGCCTGACGCTTGATGGCCAGCCCGTGAGCAAGCGCGTGGTGGTGGAGTAGAAGAAGTCATTTTCAAAAAACAACCCCGGCACAGCTGTGCCGGGGTTGTTTTTTATCTGGCTGTTCCATCCCGGCGCCGGGGCAGAACAGCCGTTTCTTCAGAGTGGGCCTATGCGAGCAGGGTGGCCCGGTGGGCTGCTACGCCGGCTTTGGCGGCGGTAAGCGTGGCCACCTGGTCGCTTATCTGTTGGGCGTCGACGCTGGCCAGGAAGCGGGTGGTGCCGGTGCTGAGGCGGTTGCGCTTGGCCAGCTTGGTGCGCTGGGCGCGCATGAGGGCCAGGTCGTCGGTGGTTTTTTCCAGCAGGGCGGCGTCGATGCCGGGGGCGGCCAGCAGGTTCTGGGCGGCGCTGATGCGGCCGTCGAGCAGGGCCAGCTGGCCGGCGGTGCTGCTCAGGCTGCGGTCGGCCCGCATGTCGGCCAAGTCCAGGTTGGCGTCGCGGGTGGTGTAGGTAAGCAGCTCGAAGTCGAGCTCGGTGGTGGCGGTGTCGCACTCAGCACGGGTAGTGAGCAGGGCGTAATCAATCATGGCTAATCAGCATGAAAAGTGGTAGAAAGCACGGCTTCTGCCGGCAGCAGGATGGGGTCGGCGCCAACCAGACCCAGCCGCCGCCTCCCGGCAGGGAAGTAAGCCGCGGCTTAAACGTAGGATTAAATATTTTAAATAAAAAAATACAGTCTTTAAAAACTGCGCCAGGCTGCTGCTATGCCGTCCAGCGCCGCTTCTTCGGCCAGCAGGCCGGCTAGGCGGGCCCGCAGCCGATACCAGCGGGTCACGTCCTCCGGGGGCAGGGGCCGGGCGCGGCGGTGCACCCAGCCCGCCCGCCAGGCCTCGCGGGCAGCCTCGTCGGGGTTGGTGGGCGGGGCCGCATCCGGGGCGGGCAGCAGCCGGGGCAGGGCCTCGGCCCAGTGGCGGGCCGCCTCGGCCCGGGCCGTGAGCTTGCCCAGCTCCTGGCGCAGGCGGGCGGCCTGGCCCAGGCACTCGCGGCGGCGGAAGTACAGCTCCCCGGCATCGGGCAGGGGCGTACCGGCCGGCAGAGCCGGGGGCAGGGCAGGAGCAGCCGTGGTGTTGGCCGGTCCCTCCTGCGGCACCAGCTGCAGCAGTGGCAGCAGGGGCACAGCCACAGCCGGCGTGAGCTGCCGTCGGCCGGTTTCGATGGCTTGCAGCAAGGCTTTGCTTACGCCCAGATACAGGCCAAGCTCAGCGTGAGTAAGGCCAAACCAAGCCCGGACGCGGGCAATGAGGTGGGTGGAAGGCGCTGATTGGCGGGGCATGAACGTAATGACGTGTAGTTTATTTATACAAAGTTTAAGAATAAACTACAAAATGTGTTGACAAGTTGTAGTCTATTTGTTTGAACTGAGGAAATAAACTACAAAAAATGAACGTTGGAGGTTTCTCAAGCTCAAGCTCGCGCCCCGTTGCTTGTCATCAGTTCGCCATTTTTGACTGAGCCTGATGGCTGCTGCCTGACGCGCTAGCCCCATCCGTCACCGTCAACGACCCGGCTGGCTCGTTCCTTAAGCATGCTCCCAGCGGGGCTTTTTTTGCTCAATAGCTTTTGGAAGGTCAAAAGAAGCGAAGCCAGAACCCCACCTCCCCACGCCATAACGACACCGCGAAACCCTGCGGTTTACCACCGCGAAACACTGCGGGAAATAGCACTAGAACCTACTCCAGCCTACCCCCCAGCAGCCCCAGCGTCTTCTCATCCGGCCGGCCCCGGAAAAACTTGTCCAGCACCTGCTGAAACACCGGATGAGCCCCGGGCAGGCTCGCAAACAGCGTCATGGAAGAGCGCAGCTTCAGGTCGTCGGGGCTGCCCATGATGTCGTTGGCGTCGTTGTTGGGCAGCGCAAGCAGGGTTTCGCTGATTTCCAGCAGCCGCGGCCCCAGCACCGGGTGACGGGCGTAGGCCTGCGCCTCCTGCGCGTCCCGGATGGCATAGTACTGCGCCGTGGAGCTGAACCCCAGGCCCTGAATCTGGGGAAAGATGTACCACATCCAGTGGCTTTGCTTGTAGCCCCGCTTCAGCTCGGCCAGGGCGGTGGCATAGTCTTTTTGCTGCGCATCCAGGAAGCGCTGCAGGGAGGTGTCGTGCGTCATACCTGCGCTTACGAGGCCGGAAGCTAAAAGCTTCACAGCAGCCGCCCATTGATGGCAGCCAGAAAGCCTTCGCGGTACTTGGCGCTGATGGGAATGCGGGCCGGCGGCAACAGAATGTGGTTTTCCTCAATGCTGCGAATCAGGTCCAGGTTCACGATGTAGGAGAGGTGCACGCGCCGGAAGCAGGGCGGCAGCAGGGCTTCCATCTCCTGCATGCGCTTGTACACGATGACCTTCTCGGTGTCCGTCACCAGCATCACGTAGGATTTCAGTCCCTCCACGTAGCGGATGGCGTCGTAGCGCAGGCGCACCAGCTGCTTGCCCGACTTGATGAAGAAGTAGTCGGCGCTGCTGTCCGGGGCGTCGGCGGGCGGAGCGGCCGGGCGCGGCTGTAGCAGCGCCGCCGCCTTGCCCACGGCCTGCAGAAAACGGCCCAGGGTAATGGGCTTGAGCAGGTAGTCGATGGCCGCCGTTTCGTAGCTCTGCACGGCATATTCGGAGTAGGCCGTGGTGAAGATGATGCGCTGCCCCGGGCCCACCAGCCGGGCCAGCTCCATGCCGCTGAGGCCGGGCAGGTTGATGTCGAGGAAAATCAGCTGGGCCTGGCCGCTTTGTATCCAGGTCAGGGCCTCGCCGGCGTCGTAGCAGGTGTGCAGCAGCTGCAGGTAGGGCACCTGGGACACGTAGGCGGCCAGCAGCTTGGCCGCGTTGGGCTCGTCTTCAACAATCAGGCAGGGAATCATGGCTGGGCGGGCAGGGTAAGGCGGGCTACAAACTGCTGCCCCTCGGCCCCCGCCGTAAGCTCGAAGCGGCCGCCGTAAAGCAGTTTCAGCCGCTCGCGCAGGTTGCGCAGGCCAAAGCCGCCGGCGCTAGGAGCGGCCAATGCTTCGGGCAGGGAGTTGCTGACTTCAAACGTAAGCCAACCCCCGGCCTGCCGCAGGTGCAGGTGGGCCGCGTTGTGGCGCTGCCGCTTGTCGAAGCCGTGCTTGAAAAGGTTTTCTACCAGCGGAATGAGCAGCATGGGCGGCACGGGCAGCTGCTCGTCGGCCTCCACCTCCAGGCTGATGCTGAGCTCGTGGCGGAAGCGGATTTTTTCCAGGGCAATGTAGTTGCGCAGAAAGGCAATTTCGGCCTGCAGCGGCACCCGCTCCAGCCGGCTCAGCTCCATGAAGTAGCGCATCAGGGTGGCCAGCTTCTCAATCAGGTCGGCCGTGCGTGGGGCTTCCAGGTAGGCCTCGTAGTAGATGTTGTTGAGGGTGTTGAACAGGAAGTGGGGCTGCACCTGGGCCTTGAGCAGGTTCATCTCGGCCTGCAGCTGCTTGTTTTCCAGCTCATCCTTCTGCTGCTGCAGGGCCACGCTGCGCAGGGCCGCCTGGGCCAGCAGCCCGAAGCCGAAGGCAAAGCAGATGGTAACCGACAGGTAGCCGAGGTGCCCGCGGTTGCCATTGAGAAAAGTGTTGTGGGCCGAAGGAAAGTGGGGGCGCACGACGTAGGCTTCAAGGTAAAAGCGGCCCAGCCCCACCAGTCCCAGGAAAGCCAGCACGGCCAGCACAAACGCCCAGCGCGGCAGGCGGTGGTACAGCCAGGGGCTGAGCCCATACACGTAGCCATAGATGGTGGCCGCGTAGGAGGCAAAGGCCACCAGGGTAAACGAACACACATACAGCAGGTCGTTGATGCGCTGGCCCAGGTAGGCCACCACCAGCCCATAAGCCAGCAGCCAGGCGGCGCACTGCAGCAGCGCAAATGAAAGACGACGGGGAGCAGGCATAAGCAAGGCCGGCAGCAGCACCTGGCTGCCAGTCTCCACAAAGCTGGGACTTGCGCTGCCAACTTCCCAAGGTCTTCAACGCTTTGGGCTAATTCTTCAACGCCTGGCTGCGCAAGGCGTCTCACAGGGGTTTAATAGTTGGGGCAAAGTGTTGAAAGCCGCTGGTGCGGGCAGCGGCAGCAGCTCCCTTTGTGGCATCCTTTCACCGAAGAGCCACCTATGAAAACGCCGCTGCTCGTGCTGCTCCTGAGTCTGGCTGCTGCCGCCCAGGCCCAGCCGGTCTTTCCGCCCCCGGCCTTAAAGCCCCGGGTGGCGGCCTCGCCCACCACCCAGCCCCTGCGCCTCGACGGGGTGCTCGACGAGCCTGCCTGGGCCGCAGCCGAAGTGGCCGGCCGCTTCACCCAGCTCGACCCCAGCCAGGGCGAGGCGGCCAGCTTCGCCACCGAGGTGCGGCTGCTCTACGATGCCCGCTTTCTCTACCTGGGAGCCGTGTGCCACGACACCCTGCGCCGGCAGCTGCTGCGGGCCCCCGACCTGCGCCGCGACTTCGCCCTGCTCGACCACGACTTCCTGCTCATCTGCCTGGATGGGTTTCGGGACGAGCGCAACGCCATGACCTTTGCCATCAACCCCTACGGCGCCCAGCGCGACGTGCTGCTGTTCGACGCCAAGCTGGCCGACGTGGACTGGGACGCCCTCTGGCAGGTGCGCACCCAGCGCAGCGACTCGGGCTGGGTGGCCGAGGTGGCCATTCCCTGGGAAACCCTGCGCTACGCGCCCCGGCCCGCCACCGGCGACTACGCCTGGGGCCTGAACCTGATTCGGCTGCGGCGGGCGTCCAACGAAAAGTCCAGCTGGGCCCCGGTGCCCCGCGCCCTCAGCCCCGCCCGCATGGACTACGCCGGCCTGCTCACCGGCCTGCAGCCCCCCGCGCCGGGCCTCAACCTGCGCCTGCAGCCCTACACCCTGGTTACCATGGACCAAAGCAGCAGCGGGACGCGCCGCACGGGCATTAAAGCGGGCGGCGAAGCCAAGTGGGCCCTGTCGCCGGAAACCGTGCTGGACCTGACCGTGAACACCGACTTCGCCCAGGCCGACGCCGACCGCAAAATCAACAACCTGTCGCGCTTCTCGGTCTTCTTCCCGGAGCGGCGCCAGTTTTTCCTGGAAAATGCCAGCCTGTTCTCACCGGGCCTGGTGCCCAAGGGCGGCAGCCTGCGCGTGCTGCCCTTCTTCAGCCGGGCCATTGGCATGGCCGGCAGTGGCCAGCCCCTGGACTTAAGCGGCGGCGCCCGCCTGGTACACCGCGCGGCCCGCCGCAACTTCGGGGGCCTGGCCGTGCACCAGCGGGCCGCCGAAAGCCAGCCGGCCACCATGTTTTACGTGGGCCGCTATTCCCAAAACCTCCGGGCCCAAAACAACCTGGGCGGGCTCTTCACCCTGCGCCGGCAAAGCGCCGGGGCCGAGCCGGGGCAGCCGGCGCAAACGGGCTTCACCGGGGCGGTGGATGGGTTTTTCCGCTTCGGCGCCCGCGTGTCGTGGAGCACGATGCTGTCGGCCACTGGCGGCACCCGCCCCGGCGCGGGCGGGCTGGCCGCTTACTCCGAGCTGCGCTACGACGCTGGCAGCCTCGCCGTGTGGTGGTCGCAGGCCCTCGTTACCCGCGCCTACATGCCGGAAGCCGGGTTCGTAAGCCGCCGCGACGTGCTGGCCACCACCCCGGGCTTCTACCTGATTCTGCGCGGCAAGCCCTGGCTGCCGGCCTGGCTGCGCAGCTACGAGCCGGGCATCAGCAACGAGTACTACCACTCTGCTACTACCGGCCGCCTGCTCGAAAGCAGCAACCGCTTTTTCCTGCTCGACGGCATCACCCAGCGCGGGGGCATCCTGCGCTACTACCTCAACCGCGTGGTGCAGCAGCTCGACGAGGCCTTTCAGCCCCTGGGCCTGCGCATTGCGCCGGGGCGCTACACCTACCTCAGCCAGCACCTGGAAGCGGGCAGCGACGCCTCCCGCCGGCTTTCCTACCTGGCGGCCCTCAGCTCGGGTGGCTACTACAATGGCCGCCTGCACAGCCTGTCGCTGTCGGCCCGGCTGGCGCCCAGCCCCCACTTCTGCCTGCAGCCCAGCTACGCCCTCAACGACTTCCGCGGGGTAGGGGCCGAAGCGGTTTCGCGCCGCGTGGCCCTCTACGGCGTGGAAAGCCGCCTGGCCCTGAACCCACGGCTGCAGCTCTCGGCCTTTTACCAGCGCAACAGCCACGACGCCAGCCAGCAGCTCAACCTGCGCCTGGCCTGGGAATACCAGCCGCTGTCCTTCGTCTACCTCGTCTTCAACCAGCAGGGCTACCAGGCCACCGGCGAGCCCAGCACCGAGCGGGGCCTAATTGCCAAAGCCTCCTTCCTCAAGCAATTCTAGGGCAGCCGCCCATTCTTCTCACTTTTTCCAAACTCCAAGGTCATGCACACTATCACCAAATCCCTCCAGCAAATACTTCGTTACCGCCTGGCTCCCCTCTCCCGCAGGGGAGGGGCCGGGGGTGGGGCTCCGGTTCACCGCCCAGCAAACCATGCCACTTCCCTTGCCCTGGCCGGCCTGCTGGCCTTGCTGACCCACTCTGCCCAGGCGCAATCAGCGCCCGCTGATGATGAGGCGCTGATTCGTACCACGGTCAACACCTATTTCGAAGGCTGGGCCGTGGGCGACACCGCCCTGGTTTCCTCGGCCATGCACCCCAGCTGCCACCTCAAGTTTGTGGATGCCACCGGCGCGTTTGGCTCCCGCGACAAGAAAACCTACCTCAGCGGCTTCAAGCCCCGCCCCAAGGGCGACACCCAGGGCCGCATCCTGGCCTTGAGCCGCACCGGCCACGCCGCCAGCGTCACGGCGCGCATTACCAGCGGCAGCAACCGCTACACCGACTACTTCAACCTGCTGCGCATCAGCGGCCGCTGGTACATTACCGATAAGGTGTCGATTCGGGAAGATATTGCCGCCAGCAAGTAGTACCGGCCGCCGCCACGGGCATTGTGGCCTGCTACAGGACCTGCGAGAGGTCCAGGCGCATATAGGCCGACTGCGGCTTGCCGTCTTCTTCGGCCGGGCCCTGGGCCTGCTTGATGAGCAGGGTGGTATTGTCCAGCCAGCTCACCTGCCGCGGCTCCCAGCTCGACAGGTCGCGCTCCCACACCAGGCGCAGGCCCGTGGGCTCCACCTTGAACAGCTGCAGGCCGTTGGGGTCGAACGCGGCGCCCAGGTCGGCGCTGTAGGTTACAACATAGCGGCCATCGGGCGAAGCCACCGGCTGGCCCCAGGCCGGGGTGCGGCGGCCCGTGCGCTGGTCAATCAGCTCCACGGCGCTGCCCTCGTACAGGCCCACCGACACCACCCACTGGCGGGCCGAAGCCAGCGTGCCCCAGTAGTGGTAAAAGGCCATGGCCTCCGTATCGGCGGTGTCGTTTTTTATCACCACCTCCGGGCCTTGCTCGGGCTTGAAGCGCAGCTGAATGCCCTCCCGCTGCACCCGGCCCTGGGCTTTGGCCAGCTCCGGGGAGTCGCCGTCCTCGGGCCGTGGGGGCAGCTCCGGGCGGGCCGGGCCGCCCAGCCGGCCACTGCCGGGCAGCACCCGGGCCACGCCCCGTCCCAGGTGCAGGGTGTCGTGGGTGGTGGCCGGCCAGGTGTCGCCGGAGGTCAGAATCTTCTCAACCGCCCGGGCCGGCGCCGCGGCCGGAGTAGGGGAGGCGGGCGGGGTGGTGGTTTCAACCGGCTTCTGCCGGTCGCAGGCGCCGAGCAGCAACAGCAGCGCAAGCGCCGCGCTAGGTTTGAGCAAGGTCGGGAATTGCGGCAGCATGGTGACGATTCAAATCAGCTATAATATGTAGAATGCCCGCTTAGTATTCCCAGCCTAGCCACTGGCGGAAGCCCTTTTGCTGGGCTTCGTCGGCCTCGCGCAGGCGGCGCACCTCGTAGCGGGTCCCGAAGGTCTGGCCGGGCTCGGCGTTCAGCTGCAGGGTCAGCAGGCGGTTCTGGCGCAGCACCGTCAGCTCGTAGTGGGGGGCATTGCCGGGCAGCAGCAGCTGGTGGTTAGGCGTTTCGCGCACGCCATTCACGGCCACAATCTCATCTTCCACCGACAGTACTTTTTCCGCCGGCGAGCCCGGCCAGATGTAGCTCACGTCGGTGCGGTCGGCCCGCGAGGTGGTGCGGAAGCCAAAGGTGTTTTCGGCGTGGGCCGGGTTGGGTGCGCTCACCAGCTGGCACCCTACGGTGCGCAACAGCTTGTCGAGCGGCCCCAGCAGCGGCTCCGTGCCGTAAATGAACTTGTCGAAGTAAGCCTGCATGTCGCGCCCGGCCACCTCATTCACCAGGCGGATGTAGTCCTCCTCGGTGTAGCCGATGCCGGTTTGCCCAAACTCCTGGTAGAGCCGGCGCATCACTTCGTCGAGGCTGCGGGCGTGGCTGGAAAGCTGCCGCAGGGTCAGGTCGAGAATCAAGGCCACCAGTGCCCCTTTGTGGTACACGCTCACCTTGCGGTCGGGCACGCCGGGCTTGTAGCCATCCAGCCACAAATCCATGCTGGCGTCGGCCAGGGAGAGGTTGTCGCCGCCGGCGTCGTCGAAGTGCTTGCGCAGCACGGTGTTCAGCTCAGTGAAGTACTGCTCGGGGCTGCGCACGTGGCTGCGGGCCAGCAGGTACTCGCCGTAGTAGGTGGTGATGCCCTCGGCGATAAAGCAGCTGCGGAAGTAGTTCTCGCGGCTGTAGTCGTAGGGCTGCATCTCGGCCGGCCGGATGGCCTTGATGTTCCAGGTGTGGAACAGCTCGTGGCAGCTCACGCCCAGCAGCTCTTTGTACAGCTCGTCGTTCATGAGCTGGGCCGCCGGGCCCAGCACAATCACTGTGGAGTTGTTATGCTCCACGCCGTGGTAGTGCTTCAGGGGCAGAAACTGGTTGAGAAAGTGGTAGTCGGCCACCGGAAAGCCCCCAAACAAGGCCAGCGACACTTCCGTGAATGCTTTGAAGTCGCTGAGCAGCTTGGGCCAGTTGATAAGCGCCTCCGAGCCCTGGGCCCACACGTGAAAGGGCAGCCCGCCGGCTTCATAGGTATGGTGCTGCAGGGTAGGGCTGGCAATAAGCGGCGAGTCGGCCAGGTGGTCGAAGTTGCGGGCCGCCAGCGTGTGGGGGGCACTCTGGGGCAGGCCACAGGCAATTTCCCAGGTGTCGGGCACATCCAGCTGTAGCTCGCAGGCTTCGTCCTGCCGGCCCTCGGCGTACATAAAGCACTGCACCGGGTTGAGGTAGAGCTGGGTTTCATCAAGCCAGGAGCCCCCGGCATCCATCTGGTGGGCATAGAAGCGGTAGCGCACCCGCACCTGCTGCCCGGCGGCATTGCTCACCGCCCAGCGGTCCTTGGTCAGCTTGCGCCAGGGCAGGGCCGCGCCGGAATCGGCCGCCACAACTTCTACGCGCTGAATTTTCTGGGCGAAGTTCTGCAGCTCGTAGCGGCCGGGGCGCCAGGCCGGCAGCTGCAGCTCCAGAGGCTGGGGAGCATCGGCGGGCACGGCCAGGGTCATTTCCACCAGCAGGTAGGAAGTAAGCGGGTTTTCGTAGGAAACGCGGTAGTGAATCATGGGCAACAGCTTCCAGGTGATGGGGCAAAGCTAGCGTGTGCCCACCTACGGAAATAGCACGGTGCCGACTACAGCCAACGCAATATCCAGGGGTAAAGCCCACAATTTCTGACATAATCTACCTGGCTCTTGTGATTTTTGCCGGAAAGCCGTACCTTTGCCGGCCCATCTCGAAACTTGAATTGATATGAAACGCACCTATCAACCTTCTCAGCGCAAGCGTCGCAACAAGCACGGCTTCCGTAACCGCATGGAAACCGCCAACGGCCGCAACGTGCTGGCTCGTCGTCGTGCCAAAGGCCGCAAGCGCCTCACCGTATCCGACGAAGGCCGCCACAAGCGCTAGCATTTTTTGGCTGTTAGCCAATAGCTTATGGCTGTTAGCTGACAGGTGGCCGCATTGCGGTAGTGGGTTCGTTTCCGGTGTTAGCTGGAAGCAACTGCTGCGGCAATGCGGCTTCGCTATTTCTTTATTTTTGCGAAGTGAACGAGCCAACAGCGAGCAGCTATCCGCCATCAGCTAAAAAGTTTGCTTTCCCCAAAGAGGAACACCTGTGCCGCAAAAAGCTCATCGACGAGCTTTTTGGGAAGCAGAGTTCCTCTTTTGGTGTTTACCCCCTGCGCATCGTCTGGCTGAAAAGCCCCGAGCCAACGACGGCCCCCCCGCAGGTGTTAATTAGTGTGAGTAAGCGTATCTTTAAGCGAGCAGTCGACCGCAACCGGCTCAAACGCCTTATTCGGGAAGCTTATCGTCTCAATAAATACCGGCTCTTGGAGCAACCAAATGGCCACCCAGTCGCTCTGTTAGGCATTATCTACACCGGTAAGGAAAAAAGTCCGCTCGCCTTAGTGGAAAAAAAATTAATTTCCGCTTTCCAACGTTTGCTTACCGCACCCATCGTGGCATCGGACTTGCCCACGGTTGCGTAGACTAGCCTTCTTGCTACCAGCTTTATGACTATCCGCAAAAAAATCCTCGCCGGCCTCACCCTGGGTAGTGCCGCGCTGCTATTCTCCTTCCGAACCGCGGCCGACAGTGAGCGTTACTTCGAAATCGCCAAGAACCTCGACATCTTCGCGACCCTCTTCAAAGAAGTAAATACCTATTATGTAGACGAAGTGACCCCTGGCAAGCTGGTGAAAACCGGCATCGACGCCATGCTCAAGTCGCTCGACCCCTATACCAACTACATTCCGGAGGATGACATCGAGGATTTCCGTACCCTGACCACCGGGCAGTACGGCGGCATTGGGGCGGTAGTGGTAAAGCGCAACGGCAAAACCGTGGTGCAAAGCGCCTACGAAGGCTACCCGGCCCAGAAGGCGGGCCTGCTGCCCGGCGATGAAATCCTCGACATCAACGGCATCGCGGTCGATAAAAAGTCCAACTCGGATATCAGCAAGCTGCTGAAAGGCCAGGCCAACTCCGTGGTGAAGCTCATGGTGACCCGCTACGGCCAGGACAAGCCCGTGCTGATTGAAATAACCCGCGACAAGATTCAGGTGGAGAACGTACCCTACGTGGGCATGATTTCCAACGACGTCGGCTACTTCCAGCTTGGTGGCTTTACCGTCGATGCCGGCAAGGAAGTGCGCGCCGCCGTGACCAAGCTCAAGGAGCAGGGGGCCAAGAAAATCGTGTTCGACATCCGCGACAACCCCGGCGGGCTGCTGAACGAGGCCGTCAACATCTCAAACCTGTTTATCGACAAAGGCCTCGACGTGGTAAGCACCAAGGGCAAGGTGACGGAGTGGAACAAAACCTACAAAGCCCTCGACGTGCCCCTGGACACCCAGATTCCAGTGGCCATCGTCACGTCGAACCGCTCGGCCTCGGCCTCGGAAATCGTGTCGGGCGTGCTGCAGGACTACGACCGCGCCGTGGTGGTGGGCATGCGCACCTTCGGCAAGGGCCTGGTGCAGGCCACCCGCCCGCTCAGCTACAACTCCCAGCTGAAAGTAACCACTGCCAAATACTACATCCCCAGCGGCCGCTGCATCCAGGAAATCGACTACGCCCACCGCAGCGAGGACGGCACCCTGGGTAAGTTCCCCGACTCCCTGCGCACGGCCTTCAAAACCTCGGCCGGCCGCACCGTGTACGACGGCGGCGGCGTTGCCCCCGACATTGAAGTGGCCGAGCGCGAAATTGCCGACATCACCCGGGTGCTGCTGCAGAAGAGCTACCTCTTCGACTACGCCACCCGCTACCGCTCCGAGCACGCCAGCATTCCCGCCGCCCGCGAGTTTCACCTCAGCGATGCCGAGTACCAGAAGTTTGTGACTTACCTGCAGGGCAAAAACATCAACTACAGCACCGACGCCGAGAAGTCCCTCACCGAGCTCAGCAAGAAGATGAAGGAGGAGAAGCATTACGAGGACGTCAAAATCGAGTTGGAAGCGGTAAAGCGGAAGATGACCGTGAACAAGGCCAACGACCTGCAGCGCTTCAAGCCCGAAATCAAAGAGCTGCTGGAGCAGGAAATCGTGTCGCGCTACTACTTCGAGAAAGGCCGCACCGAAGCCGGCTTCGACGACGACCCCAACATCCTGGCCGCCGTGGCCGTGCTCAACGACCCCAACCGTTACTCGGCCCTGCTCAAGCCCAGCGGCCAGGCAGCGAGCGCGCGCAAGTCGACGGGTAAATAGTGATTTCTGATTAAGGAATAAAAAAGCAGGCACTGCATGGTGCCTGCTTTTTTATTGATGTCCTAGCAAATGAGAACCCTCGAAAAGCTGGCCGATTTAGTGAATGAGTACAGCTGTCTGGTAAGAATTAAGCTTAAATCTGATATACAGCCCGAAATCTGGACCACTGGAATCTGCTTGCCCGTGCCTGGGTACATCGAGCTGAATGGCCCTTGGCCATTTGGGAGGTAGAGTGGCTGGAGATAAATCCAAATGTTGTTCAGCGTCAGGGTAGGCTTATGCCGCCAAAGCAGCTTTGCTATTTAGAAGAAATAACTTTGCTGCTTCAAGCAGAAAGCTGGCCTTATACTATAGATGAGAAAATAGTCAGGGTACCGTTTGCTATGCTTGGCTATTAATGTTGATATGTCCCTCATCCTCTCCCTCGAAACCTCCTCCCCGGTCTGCTCCGTAGCCCTGCACCGCGCCGACGACGGCCGCCTGCTGGCGCACTCCGAACTGCGGCTGGAAAAGTCGCACTCCACGCACCTGAGCATACTGGTGCAGCAGATGCTGGATAACACCGGCCACCGCATGGCCGACCTGGCTGCCGTGGCCGTATCCGACGGGCCCGGCTCCTACACCGGGCTGCGCATTGGCGGGGCAGCAGCCAAGGGCCTGTGCTTTGCCCTCGACATTCCGCTGATTGCCGTCAGCACCCTGCAGGCCCTGGCCTGGCAGGCGGCCCGGCACACGGCCGCGCCGGAAAAATGCCTGTACTGCCCCATGCTCGATGCCCGGCGCATGGAAGTGTACGCCGCCATCTACACCGACACGGGGGAAGAAGTGCTGGCTCCCACGCCTCTCATCCTCGACCCCAATACCCTCAGCGAACAATTAGCCCAGGGCCCCGTGTTATACTTCGGCAGCGGGGCGGCCAAGTTTACGCCCCTGGTGCTCGGCCAGTCCAACGCCGGCTTTCTCACCGGCATTGAGCCCTCGGCCGTCGCCGTAGGCGCCCTGGCAGTAGAAGCTTTCCGCCGCCAGCAGTTTCAGGACGTAGCCTACTACGAGCCGTTTTATCTGAAAGAAGTATATACCACCACTCCAAAGTCAGACATGAGACCTTAGACATAAGACATGAGAGCTGTTCTGGCAGAAGAACTTTCTAACGTCTCATGTCTCATGTCTAAAGTCTAAACCCCCAGTTTATGGAACCCCTCTTCGTCAACCGCGTGGCCAACTCCGGCCTCATCACCCTGAACCTGGAAGAATACCTGCACCCGGGCGAGCGGGTGGTGTACGACATCAAGGATAACCTCTTTCACGGCCTTATCCTGCGGGAAAAGGACTTCCGCGAGTTCATCAAAACCAACGACTGGGCACAGTACGACGGGAAAAACGTGGCCGTCATCTGCTCGGCGGATGCCATTGTGCCCACCTGGGCCTACATGCTGCTGGCCACCAAGCTGCAGGGCCACGCCCACCGCTACGTGTTCGGCAACCTCGACGCCCTGGAGCAGGCCCTGTTCCAGGAAGCAATTGAGAAAATCGACGCTGAAGAATACCGCGACGCCAAGGTAGTAGTGAAAGGCTGCGGCAGCGTGCCCGTGCCCACCTTCGCTTACGTGGCCATTATGCAGAAGCTGCTGCCCGTGGTAAGCAGCGTGATGTACGGCGAGCCCTGCAGCACCGTGCCCCTGTACAAGCGGCCCAAAGTATAAAGCCTGATAAAGCGCCGGCCCGGCGCCGACTGATGCCGCATCGGCGTCTGGAGCAGCCATAACGGCCTCTCCGGGCGCCGATGCCCTATTATATGCAGTAGCATTTTGCGGTCCGTCCGCTGCTGCCAGCGGTCGGGCATCCTCTGGCAGCCGCTCTCCGGTGCATCTTTGCCGAATGGCTGCTGCTTCTTCTCCTTACAAAATCAGTTTTCTGACCGGTGCGGCTATTGTCGTGGCCAACATGGTGGGCACCGGCGTCTTCACCAGCCTCGGGTTTCAGGTGCTGGACATTCAGAGCGGTTTCGCCCTGATGATGCTGTGGCTGGTGGGTGGCCTCATTGCCCTGTGCGGCGCCGTCAGCTACGGCGAGCTGGCCGCCGCCATGCCCCGCTCCGGTGGCGAGTACCACTACCTGAGTCAGATTTACCACCCAGCCCTGGGCTTTCTCTCGGGCTGGGTTTCGGCCACGGTTGGCTTTGCTGCTCCTACCGCCCTGGCAGCTCTGGCCCTGGGCGAGTACGCGAAAAGCGTTTGGCCTTCACTGCAGCCCACCTGGCTGTCGGTAGGCGTGGTGCTGGCCCTCACGCTGGTGCACGGCCTCAGCACCAAAGCCGGCAGCCGCCTGCAAATCATCATCACGGCCCTGAAAGTGGTGGTGCTGGTGCTTTTCATCGGTGCCGGGCTGGTGGTAGGGGAGGGGCAGCCCCTGAGCTATGCTCCCGACGCCGCGGGCTGGCGCGCCATACTCAGCCCCGCTTTTGCCGTCAGCCTCGTGTATGTGAGCTATGCCTACTCCGGCTGGAACGCCGCCGTGTACGTAACCGGCGAGATTCACAACCCCCAGCGCAACCTCTCGCGCATCCTGCTAGCCGGCACGGCGCTGGTACTCCTCTTATATGTAGGGCTGAACTACGTGTTTTTGCGCTCCACGCCCATTAGTGCCTTGAAAGGACAGGTGGAGGTAGGCTTCGTGGCGGCTACTTCCCTGTTTGGCTCCAGCGTCGGCCGCCTCATGGGGGCGGTAATTGCGGCCTTACTGGTATCAACCATCAGCTCCATGGTATTTGCCGGGCCCCGTATTGTGCAAACCATGGGCGAAGACCTGCCCGCGCTGCGCTTCCTGGCTCCCAAAAGCCGCAACGGCATTCCTGTGCGCGCCCTGGTGTTGCAAACCCTCATTACGCTGGTGTTTATCCTTAAGCCCAGCTTCAAGGAAGTGCTGGTCTACGCCGGCTTTATCCTCAACCTGTTTACCTTCCTGACGGTGCTTGGGGTATTTGTGCTGCGCTGGCGTCAGCCCCAGCTTGCCCGTCCGTACCGGGCCTGGGGCTACCCGCTCACCCCCCTGCTTTTTCTGGGTCTCAGCGGCTGGACGCTCACCTTTATCATGCGCGACCGGCCCATGGAGTCGCTCTACGGGCTGCTCACGCTCGGAGTGGGCTTGGTAGCCTACGCCATAGCCCACTACCTGGGCGGTAACCCGAAGCGGGCCCAAGGCTGAGCCGTAGCGTGTAACTTGCGGTCAGTTTACCTACTCCTTATATATAATGTATCTGCGCGCTGCCGCTCTTCGCGTTCTGCCGGCTCTGTTCTTCCTGGCCGCCTGCTCCGAATCTGCCACCCAAACGGAAAAGGTTGTCGAGGCTCCGGACTCCGCACCTGCCGTTGCTGCTCTTCCCAAAGCCGATTCCATCACCACGGATACCAAGCCCGTCAGCTCTCCCGCCGCGGATACGGCCTATGTCCAGGATGTAGCTGCCTATCTGGGGGGCCTGCGCCCCAGCTCCCAAAGCGAGCTGGCTCCGTTAGCCGGGCAGCCCGCCTGGCAGGCTTTCGCCCAGGACCAGGATAAAAGCTGGCAGAAATACCGCAGCACGCACACCGAGCGCATGACGAAGTGGTCAGCCACGGAGCTGGATTCGGTGCAGCGCAACAGCCCCACCATCTTCTACCCATTCAGCGGGCCCGATTTTCTTAACGTATTCACGATGTTTCCCCATAGCCAGACTTATGTGATGATTGGTCTGGAGCCCGTGGGCAGCGTGCCGGCCCGGGCCACGCTCGAAAACCCCAAGCTGTTTCCCGCCATTAAAGCCTCGCTCTGGTCGGTACTCAACTTTAGCTTTTTCCGCACCAACGACATGGCCGTCGACCTCAAGTCCGTCGAGCTCGATGGTGCCCTGCCGCTGATGATGCTTTTCGCCGCCCGCACCGGCAACCAGGTTACCGCTATCCGCCCCGTCCGTCTCGATGCGGCCGGCCAGCTCCAGGAAGCCCCCGCCGACACTGCCCAGGCTAACGACCCCAAGTCGAAGTTCATTCCGGGGGCCGAGATGAAGCTGCGCGGCCCCGACGGCCAGCCGAAAACCGTTTACTACTTCTCCGCCGACCTCAGCGACTTTAAGCTGCAGACCAAGGATGCCCCCCTGCAGTTCGTACGCGGCCTGGGCCCCCTTACCACCTATGTGAAGTCGGCCTCCTACCTTATGCACAAAGCCTACTTCAATAAAATACGCCGGGTGGTGCTGCGCCGCAGCCGCTTCATCCTGCAGGACGACTCCGGCATTGCCATGAAGTACTTCCAGCAGGGCGCCTGGAACTTCCGGCACTACGGCACCTACAAGCGCCCCATCAACCTTTTTGCCAAGCACTACCAGCCCGAGCTGACCACTGCCTACGCCGATTCCGTACACCCTCCGCAGCCCCTTCCCTTCGGTACCGGCTACAACTGGCGCCAGACCGACTCCAACCTCTTGCTCGCAAAGCGCCTTATTCCATTAGCGGATTAATAGCGTAAGCGAAGTAATATAGGCCGTGGTGGCAGTACCACGGCCTTTTTTATTGCCAAGCGCTATGCAGAACATGCTACCAAAACGTCCGGCTTCCCTTCCTTATATAATAGGTGTGCTCCTTGCTGCCATTGCCATTTCGGCAGCAGCGGCTATCCGGCACAGCCCTCTGAAGGGCCGGCTCAAGCTAGCTTCTAAGACCGTGGGGTTCTTTAGTCGCCGCGCCGCTAATCCCGGGCCACCCGCTCGGCGCCCAAAAGCAAAGCGCAGCACTGGAATAGATGCCAGTACCAGCCGGCCTGTTTCCGGGCCAGCGAAGGCCGATGTTGTATACCGGAAGCAGGAAACAGCTCCGTCAGATTCCCCTTTACTTGACAGCCTGCTGCGCTCCAGCCCCCGCTTGGCTAAGGTGCTTGCACACTCCGCCCGCCATGAACTGCAGATTATCTACACCCAGATTGACCGCGACGCTCAAAACAACCCCCGCTTCACTACCCACACGTACCACGTCAACCCCCGGCAATATTTCAACCCCGCCAGCCTGGTTAAGCTTCCCGTAGCCGCGCTGGCCCTTGAAAAGCTGAACGACCTGAATAAGCCCGGCGTAAATCGCCACACCATCATGGCCACCGGAACCGCCTTCCGCTGCCAGACCCCCGTGCCCTTCACCGCCCCAGCCGACTCCGACCGGGCCGCCACCGTGGGCAACTACATCAAGCGCATGCTGCTGGTAAGCGACAACGTTGCTTACAACCGGCTCTACGAGTTTCTCGGCCAGCGCCCCATCAACGAGCGACTGGCCCAGCTTGGGTACCCCAACGCCCGCATTACCCGCCGCTTTGCCCCCTGCGATACGGCTGCCAACCGCTATACCAACCCCATCAGCTTTTATTCCAGGCGCGGCGACACCTTATATATGGAGGCCGGGAAAGTAAACTCAATCCCCTATACCAGCCCACTTGGGCGTTTGCAAAAAGGTCGAGGCTATCAGGCCGGTGGCCGCCTCATCAACCAGCCTTACGACTTTACCACTGCCAATCAGCTTTCCCTACCCGATGTCACGGCTATCCTCCAGAGCATTCTATTTCCTTCATCGGTCAGTCCCCAGCAGCGGTTTCGCCTCAACAGCGACGACCATGCTTTCTTCAGGCATTACCTATATGCTACTCCCCATCAGGCAAAGTTTAGCCTGTATGCTTCTTCCCGCTATTTCGATGCCTATAAGAAGTACCTGTACTATGGCCGTAATCCCGAGTCGGTCTCGATGCCGGGCCTTCGCATCTACAATGTAGTCGGTATGTCACACGGCTACCTGGCCGATGTCGCTTACTTCGCCGATTCGCTGAATCGCTGTGAATTCATGCTAAGCGCGGTCCTTTATGTAAATCAAGATGGCATATTAAACGATGGAGCCTACGAATACGAGTCAGTCGGGCTCCCTTTTCTGGCCGGTTTAGGGTCCCTGATTCATCAATATGAGGTAAAACGCCCCCATGAGCGGCGTCCAGATTTGACAGCGCTTTTCGAAGCTGATTAAACAGTGAAAAAAAGCCCAGCCTTTTTATTAGCGCCTGCTTTCTGTAAGCTAGTGCATTACGCTGGCAGAAAATCAGCAACAGGAGAATAGGAGGCTAGGCTGGAACAAAAACATTTGCCAAATCATTGTGTCCCTCGTGCGCATTCACTACTTTTGCACTCCCAAATCGAACGGATGCGGGGTAAAGTCAACGGCAAGATTTTTTTCTCGCACGCTTGACAGGAAAACAAAAGCTGTAGTATCTTTGCAGCCCGTTTCATTTCAATCGGAAATAAGACAAACGAAAAGAAGAAAAATAAAAATATTTTTCGCCTTTCACTTGACATTCCAAAGCAAAAGCAGTAATTTTGCACTCCGATTCACCTCGAACGAATCGAAGTCAAAAACGGGAAAGAAATTTTTTTCTGCTTTTTCTTGACAAGTAAAAAAATCTTCTTACCTTTGCACTCCCAAATCGAAAGAGGCGGTTGAATAAAGAGAAAAAGAGAGCTGGCCGCCAGGCCGCACGGCTACTTCAACAGGAAGTCGCACACGTTCTTTGAATGACTGGAAAAGACAAATGGTAAGGTTTGTTCTGAGCAATTGGAACAGACCGACAACAAGCGTAACATAAGATTTGAGCTCGTCAATACGAGTCGGATTTGCACTCGACATCAGCTAGTCTTCGGGCTAGTGTAGAACATTATACAATGGA
>NZ_BAABGZ010000074.1:0-96772 GCF_039541835.1 Hymenobacter saemangeumensis
AGTCGGTCGCCGCCAACCTTTGCTCCTGAGCAGGCCCCCCTGATGCTTTCACCAGCAACAGGGGGGCCTCTCCCGTTTTAGGGCGCTATCCCCTACCCTATTACCCGAAAGCTATAACTTATGCTGTATGTAAGTAATAGTTATGATAAAGCCAGTGATTAAGCAGAGCCATACCATGCTTGATTTCCACTTTAAACAGACGAGGTACTATTTTTAGGATTCTCTGCTCTCGTTGTCAAACATCAGATGTTTTTAACATTGCATGCACAAATTATCTCTTGGCGCAAAGCTTTGTTTAGTCACTTGCGTGATAATGCGCGAGCAAGTTTTATTTAGACCCAGAAGAGTTGGGGTATAAGGCTAGCTTTAATGAGATGCGGTAGACCTTGTAACATCTCATTGCTAGCGAAGCTAATTACATGCCCCGGCTTCTTTAATTACGCACCGGAGCTTATGACAGCTTCTTCGCTGCCATCTTCCGGAACATGGGGCGTAGGGCGTAGAAAAGGATGGCGATAAGCGGCATCCCTGCCAGGAGCCAGATTGAGATAGCGCCCAGTTCGGCCCGCCAGAGCAGCTGCAGGGCGGCCCGCCAGTCGTTGGCGAAGAGCTGTTTGATACTATGCACGGTGAGCTCGCTTTTCTCGGTGGCCCCGAAGAGACGAGCACCCCAGCGCAGTAGTGGCACAATGAGTAACAACTGCAAGGGTGTCATCATATGGCTGATGACCTGCATAGCGGCCACATTTAAGCGCAGGCGTAAAGCCAATAGGGCAGCTACTGTAGTAATGGCCCCCAATACGGGTATCAGCCCAACCACAATGCCGACCGCGAAGGTGAGTGCCAGCTGTTCGGGTGAGAGGCCCTGCTTTAGTACGTCGAGCAGCGGCAGTATGAGCTTGCGTCGAAACCAACTTCCCTGGGGTGGCGGCGTGGGAAGCGGAGTAGAATCAGGAGCGGGCGAGGCAACAGGCTGCGACATAAGGGTGCGGGCCAGGGCCCCGTATCTTCGCCGGGGTGGGTTTGCGTAAAGCATTGTGCTTAGGGGCTGCCCGGCTTGTAGTATCCAATGACAAAAGTAACCCTGCCCGCCGAGCTGCCGGGCCCCTGGTGGCGTGAGCTGCTTATATTATTGCGCCGTGCCGGCCGTGAACTGGGCGCAAATGACCCGCTGCGGTTAGGCGCAGCCACAGCTTTCTTCACGTCTTTTGCCCTGCCGCCTATACTTATTATTCTGATGCAGCTGCTGAGTACGCTCTATCCCAGCTCATTGGTGCGCATGATGCTGCTTGACAAAATCAGCAACATGCTGGGGGCTAATGCCGGTGGACTAGTAGCTCAGATTATCCAAAATGTTGCCGACCCCACGCGTAGTCGGCTGGTGACGACTGCGGGCTTTGTATTTCTGCTGTTCGTGGCCACTACCTTGTTTACCATTATCCAACACTCGCTCAACCAGCTTTGGCAGATACGGCCACGACCCAGCTCGGGGCAGATTTCAATTGCTCTGCGCGAGCGGCTGCGCTCGGCAGGCATTATCCTGGCAACGGCCTTTCTGTCTTTACTGGCTTTTGCCGCCGATGCCGCGCTGGGATTGTTTGCTGAGCTGATTCGTGACTTCGATGCCACCTTCGTCTATTACATGGTGCGCTTGCTGAATGCGTTGGTTGGATGGCTGATTCTGGCCGTGTGGTTTGGCATCACCTTCCGCACACTCAGCCTGGCCAAAGTTCCATGGCGGGCCGTTACGCGCGGGGCCGCACTGACGGCTCTACTCATCAGCATAGGTGAGCTTATTCTTGGGAAGCTGCTGGTGGCCCGTGACCTTGGCCCGGTGTATGGCCCGGCCTCCAGCCTGGTGCTCATGCTGCTGTTTGTATTTTATTCGGCAATGATATTCTACTTCGGCGCGGCCTTTACCAAGGCTTACGCTCACCGTATTGGTCTGGACATACGCCCCAAGCGCCAGGCGGTGCGCTACAAGCTGGTGAATGTGCAAGAGGAAGGCTAGCCACGTGCTGCTTCTCCCTGTCACCTAAGATGTACCATTCCTACCAGCACAGCACGTTTAATTCTACCGACCCGGTTTATAAATACCTGGGCTTACTCCTTTGTCTTATCGTGCTGCCAAAAGGGTAAAGTGTATACGCATCCTTTTGCGGGGCACACCGGTAGGCAGGCCGCCTTTGCCCGCCGTACCTTTACTTCGTGAATACCGAAGAAACCCCCACGCCCGCCGCCCCCGAAGCCTCTGCTTTCGGCGCTTTTGCCCTCGCCCCTACCCTGCTTGCCGGCCTGGCCGAGATGGGCTTTACTGAGCCTACCGCCGTGCAGGCCCTGGTGCTGCCTGCCGTACTCGACGGGCAGGACGTAGCCGGCCAGGCTCCCACCGGGTCGGGCAAAACCGCGGCCTATGGCCTCGCCGTGCTGCAGCAGCTCGACACCACCGTGCAGGGCACCCAGGCCATTGTGCTGGTACCCGCTCGTGAGCTGGTACTACAGGTGCAGGGCGCCCTTAAGCAGTTAGGCAAGCACCTGCCCAACCTTCGCGTGGCAGCTTACTACGGCGGCCACGCCATGCGCGAAGAAGTGAAAAGCATGCAGCAGGCTCCCCACGTGGTGGTGGCCACCCCGGGCCGCCTGCTCGACCACCTGGAGCGGCGCACCATCATTCCCAACCAGCTGAAAGTACTGGTGATGGACGAGGCCGACAAGCTGCTGGAACTGGGCTTTCAGGAAGAAATTGCCACCATCATCAGCCGGCTGCCGCGCCGCCGCCAGACCTTGCTGTTCTCGGCCACCATGCCCGATAAGGTGCTGGCCCTGGTACGCGCCAACCTTACCCGTCCCCGCGTGATGAATGCCGGCGGCGCCAATGCCAGCACGCTGCCCGCCAGCCTCACGCTGAAAGGCCATGTGGTAGGCGCCGCCGACCAGAAGCCGGCTGCCCTGTTCCAGCTTGTAACCCAGCCCGCTGCCGGGCGCTGCCTTGTATTTGCCAATACCCGCGACCGGGTAGAGGAATTGACCCGCTTCCTGCGCGGGCGTGGGGTACTGGCCGAAGCCCTGCACGGCAAGATGCTGCAGCCCGAGCGCGACAAGAGCCTGATGAAGCTGCGCAATGGCTCGGCTACCGTGATGGTGGCCACCGATGTAGCAGCCCGAGGCCTTGATGTGACGGAGCTGGATACGGTTATTCAGTACGATGCCCCCGAACAGGCGGACACTTTCCAGCACCGTGCCGGGCGCACGGCCCGGGCCGGCGCAGCCGGCACCGCCCACCTTTTGGTGACGCCCCCCGAGCAAGGCAAGCTGCAGGCCTGGCCAGCCGCGGCCTCGGTACAATGGGCCGCTATGCGGCCGGCCAAGCTGCCGGCGGCGGCCCCCAAAGCGCCCCGCGCAACCACCATTACCCTCCATATATCGGCCGGTAAACGCGAAAAAATCAGTGCCCACGACCTGGTGGGTGCCTTCGTCAGCATTGGTGGCCTTGAGCGCGAAGCCGTGGGCCGCATTGAGGTATTCGACCACTACAGCTTTGTGGCCGTGCCCGAAGCCCAGGCTGAAGCTGTACTCGACAAGATGCAGGGCGCCAAGGTGAAGGGCAAAAAGGTAAAGGTGGCCTTGATTCGATAACAACCCCGATTACCCTGACTTGCTGTTGAGGGCACCGAATTGGGACCGGAAGCGAAAGCAAGGCAGCTCTATCTGACTTTTTCATACCACCCCATATGTCCAACAGTCTACTCCGCTGGATACTGGCTGCATGCCTATTCACTCCTGCCGTCCAGGCGCAAACTTATGAGCCTGGCTGGGTACTGCGCAGTAGCGGCGACACCCTAAAAGGCGAGGTTGAAAACGCCTTTTGGGTGGAGCCGCCCACCTTCATTCGTTTCCGACCCAACGCGGCCAGCCCCAGCGAGCTGTTCCGGCCGCGGCAGCTGCGGGCAGTAGGCTTCCGCGGGGGACGCTACTTCCGCTACGAGGCCCTGCCCATCGACCATGCTGCCCAAACCAACCTGGTGTCGCTGCCGCGGGGTAATAAGACCGATGTACAAACGGACTCCCTCCTAGCCGAAGTGCTACTCGAAGGCCATGCTACCCTGTTTCGGGTGGTGCGGCCCGGCACCACGCACTACCTCATTCAGCAGGCCGGGCGGCCCGTGTTGGAGCTGAGTGAACGGAAGTACCTGCGGGCGGAAGCCAATGGCACCTGGGTAATTGCCGATGGTAACAACTACCGTGCACAGCTCACCCTTTACTTCGGCGACTGCCCGGCTGCCCGCGATGCCGCCCAAACAACCGAGTTCACTACCAGCGACCTGGTCACACTGGTACAAGCGTATAACCAGCAATGCGGCCCCACCAGGCAGCCCGGTCGCAGCTACCTGGCGCAGCCGCAAGCCCTAATACCCCGGCGCAAGCTGGCCTTTATGGGCGGCCTGCTGGCAGGCCTTCGTTACAACCGCATCGAAAGCCCCAGCGCCAACATTGCTGGCCCCTGCGTCGATTGTGGCGTACACCCTTTCGCGGGCCTTTACGCCGAGCTGTTGAGGCCAGGGCGTAATCTGGCAATATACGGCGAGCTGAGCGGCAGCAAATTCAATAGCCAAGTACGTGAGTTTGCTGGCTATAATAGCCAGAACAGTACCTATCTATTCAGCCGCGTCGACTACCAGGCCTGGCTGGGCACGGCCCGCCTTGGGCTGCGCTACTTCTTCCCCCTCCCCCAGGAGTGGCAGTGGTTTATTACGGCGGGCTACGAGCTCAACTTCGTTTTCAGCCCAAGGGTCACGGGCACCACTAGTCCTCCCCCCCTGTACGCCGACGACGTTTCAATGGACAAATACGCTGCGCCTTCCCTGCTTCCTCACCTGGGCCTGGGCTTACGCAGCCAACGCTTCACGCTAAGCCTCGACGGCCAAGCCTATAAAAGCGTAGCGCCAGAAAATGATGGGACCTTTTTCTTCGCAAACTATGCGCTGCGCTTGGGTCTTGGCTACCGCCTGAGCCGCCATCCCGACCAGGCCCGCTAAATACGAACCTTGCCAACTTCCACTCCAATAAGGCAGGACCACCGCCGGATTCTATTCATCTGCAGCCAGAATAAATGGCGCAGCCTTACGGCTGAATACCTTTTTGAGGGTCATGCCCACTACGAGGCCCGCTCCGCGGGTACTGAGCCCGGCGCCCGGGTGCGCGTCACGGCAGGCCACCTGGGCTGGGCCGAGGCCATTTTCGTGATGGAGCGCCGCCACGCCGACCGCCTGCGCGAAAAGTTCGCTGCTGAGCTGGAGGGCAAGCCCCTCATCGCCCTGCGCATCCCGGATAAGTACCCGTTTCAGGACCCCAGGCTGATTGCGCTGCTGAATGAGCGGTTACTAACCTATCTGCCCTTACTTTAGGCGGCTCACTAACCGACTCTTATGCTTGCACGGGTAATCTGGCTGCTGACTTATTTGCTTTTGATTACCGCCCAGGCCCAGGCGCAGGTCTACGAGCCCGGGTGGCTTGTTCGCAGCAACGGCGACACCTTGCGGGGTGAAGTAGAGAATGGCTTTTGGATAGAAGCGCCTACAGCCATCCGGTTTCGTCGCACATCCGGCAGCCCCAGTGAGCTCTACAAGCCGCGGCAGCTTCGGGCCGTGAGCTTTGCCAATGGTCGCTACTTCCGCTACGAGGCCCTGCCCATCGACCACGCGGCCGAAACCCGGCCCAATATGCTCACCCGCGGCTATGCCCCCGATGTTCGCATCGACTCGGTTTTGAGTGAGGTACTGGTGGCAGGCCTCGGCTCTTTGCTCCGGGTAGTCAGCTCAAAATCTACCCATTACTTTCTAAGCATTCCCAATAAGCCCATCCTGGCGCTGGCCGAAAGGCTGTACTACCGTCAGAATAAGCAGGGTAGCTGGGCAGTGGTGGATGGTAACAACTTTCGCAACCAGCTGAGTCTGTATTTTCTCGACTGCCCCGCGGCCAAGCAGGCCGCGCAGCTGGCTGGCTTCACGGCGCCAGGACTGGCAGCCGTGGTGCAGGCCTATAACGAAGGATGCAGCCCCGTCCGGCAAGCCGGTGCCAGCTGGGTTGCGTTATCCAGCCCCGAGCGGCGGGTGGCGTGGCAGGGTGGCGTGGTCGCTGGTCTGCGCTTTAACTCCTTGCCCGGAAATTGGGCGGGAACGCAACCCACAGCCGGCTGCACCGACTGCACGCTCCGTCCGACCGCGGGCTTGTATACCGAAGTGTTTCAGCCCAGCCGCTCGGCTGCCTTGTACGGCGAAATAAGTGTGAGCCGCTTTAGCGGTCAGGGGCTGCGTCTCCTAACTACGGGAACCGGAGTTTTTTCTGCCGTCTCTTTTGATTACAATGCCTGGCTCACTACTGCCCGCATCGGGGTCCGGTACTTTATACCCCGGCCGCACGACCGGCAGTGGCTGCTCAGCTTTACTTATGAGAGTAACTGGGTTTCGACTCCCAGCATTACCTCGCCGGTACCTACCAGGATACCGGAGCAAGAAGACGTGTACGGCTTTCTCACCGGCACGCTGCTACCCAGCCTCGGCCTTGGCTGGCGGAGCCACCGCCTCACCCTGCTTGCCGAAGGTCAGATGTACCGTTCTCATGGTGAGGACATCTCCCGCCACTTTATTGGCTCTTACTACACCCTCCGGCTGGGCATGAACTATCGTCTGGGTAGAAACCCTGACCAAGCCGCCAAGCGCCCGGCCCGTCCGTAGCCAACTTCTGCCGTAATTACGCGTTAGACCGGCCCATGTCTTACCTGATTATTGCTGCGGTACTGGCCGCAATCATATACGCCTTCTACCGCTACGCCACGGCGGATAAGCGCCGCCGGGCAGCCGCTCTGGCCCTGGAGTTTCCCGCGGCCTGGCGCCAGATTCTGTCCGAGCGGGTAGCCTTCTACCTCTCGCTGACTAAAAATGAGAAAGAACGGTTTGAAAAGCAGGTGCAGGTTTTTCTGGCCGATACCCGCATTACCGGCATTCAAACCGAAGTAGACGACACCACCCGCCTGCTGGTAGCTGCCTCGGCCCTGATTCCCATCTTCGGATTCCGCGACTGGGAGTACCACAACCTGGGCGAAGTGCTGATTGTGCCCGATGCCTGGACGCTGAAAAACAACCCCAACCAGGAAGTAAAGCCTCTGCAGGGCACCCTGCTGGGCTCGGTGCAGAACTTCCAGAACCAGCACTACATGCGCCTGTCCAAAGCCTCACTGGAACAAGGCTTCCGCGATGGCATGGACCGGCAAAATGTGGGGGTGCACGAGTTTGCCCACATGCTCGACGAGGCCGATGGTGTTATCGACGGGGTGCCCAAAGCTGCCTTGCCACCAGAGCTGCTGCAGCCCTGGGCCGAGGTGATGCAGCGTGAGATTGCGGCCATACGGGCCGGTAAGTCGGAGATAAACGGCTACGGCGGCACCAACGAGGCCGAGTTTTTTGCAGTAGTGACGGAGTACTTCTTTGAAAAGCCCGAAAAGCTGCAGGAAAACCACCCCGAGCTGTATGAGCTGCTCAGCCGCGCCTTTAGGCAAAACCCCAAAAAGCGCTTTCTTCGCTTTGATGTTGACCCGCGCGAGTGGCTGAAGCAGCTGCGCAGCCGCAACAAGCTGGGCCGCAACGACCCTTGCCCCTGCGGCAGCGGCAAAAAGTACAAGGACTGCCACCTGAATGTGGCCAAGGCCGCGTAGCTGCACCCGCTCGGGGTGTTAAGGCTGGGATTCAACTTTGGCGCTGGCCGGCTTAGCTGTCAAATCCGGGCGCTTCCGTATTCTTACCTTATGAAAAAGCACCTGCTCACACTGTTGGCTGCTGCCTCACTGGTAGCCTGTCAGTCCGAAAACACATCCACCACCGCGGCCACCGCCGAACAAGCGGCCACTGCCCCCAACGAGTACCAGACCCGGGCCGACCAGTTTCTGAAGGCGTACTCCGAGGAATACGTACGCCTGTACACTGCCGCCAGCGAGGCGGAATGGCGCTCCAACACCCACATAGTGCCCGGCGACACGGCGAACGCCGCGGCTACTGCCCGGGCCAATGAGCGCACCGCCGCCTTCACTGGCAGCGCCGAGAACATCAAACAGCTTAAGGAGCTGCTCGAGCACAGGGACCAGCTCACGCCCCTTCAGGTAAAGCAGCTGGAAACGGCCCTTTATAACGCAGCCAACAACCCGCAGACCGTAGCCGACGTGGTGAAGCGCCGCATCAAGGCCGAGGCAGCCCAAACGGAGAAGCTCTACGGCTTCGACTACAGGTACGCCGGCAAGTCGGTTACTACCAACGACCTCGACGAGCTGCTGCGCAAGGAAACAAATCCGCAGAAGCGCCTGGCCGTGTGGGAAGCCAGCAAGGCCATTGGCCCCACGCTCAAAACCGGCTTGCTCAACCTGCGCGACCTGCGCAACCAGACCGTGCAGGCCCTGGGCTACCCCGACTACTTCACCTACCAGGCCAGCGACTACGGGCTGAGCCGCGACGAGATGATGGCCCTGGTGCGCAAAATCAACACCGAGCTGCGTCCGCTGTACCGCGAGCTGCACACCTACGCCCGCTACGAGCTGGCCAAAAAGTATGGGGTAAAGCAGGTGCCCGACTACCTGCCGGCCCACTGGCTGCCCAACCGCTGGGGCCAGGACTGGGGCAGCCTGGTGGAAGTGAAGGGCTTAAACCTCGACGCCGTACTGGCCAAGAAGGGCCCGGAGTGGCAGGTGAAGCAGGCCGAACGCTTCTATCAGAGCCTGGGCTTTCCCGCCCTACCGGCCTCATTCTACGAGAAAAGCAGCCTCTACCCGCTGCCCAAAGACGCGCAGTATAAGAAAAACAACCATGCCTCGGCCTGGCACATGGACTTGAACAACGACCTGCGCAGCCTGATGAGCGTGGAGGCCAACACCGAGTGGTACGAAACCACCCACCACGAGCTGGGCCACATCTACTACTACAGCAGCTACTCCACCCCGGAGGTGCCGCCCTTACTCCGGCAGGGAGCCAACCGCGCCTACCACGAAGCCATTGGCACCATGATGGGCCTGGCCGCCAAGCAAAAGCCCTTCCTGGCCGGCTTAGGCCTCATCGACCCCAACACCCAAACCGACCAGACCCAGGCCCTGCTGAAGGAGGCGTTGAGCTATGTGGTGTTTATTCCCTTCGCCTCGGGGGTGATGAGCGAATGGGAAAACAGCTTTTATGCCGAAAAGCTGCCCGCCGACCAGCTCAACGCCCGCTGGTGGGAGCTGTGCAAGCAGTACCAGGGCATGGTTCCGCCCACCAGCCGCGGCGAGAACTACCTGGACCCAGCCACCAAAACCCACATCAACGACGACCCGGCCCAGTACTACGACTACGCCCTGAGCTACGTCATCCTGTTCCAGCTCCACGACCACATTGCCCGCAACATCCTCAAGCAGGACCCGCATGCTACCAATTACTACGGCAGCAAGGCAGTGGGCAGCTTCCTGCGCGACATCATGGCGCCCGGCTCCAGCCGCGACTGGCGCGTGGTGCTGAAAGAGAAAACCGGAGAAGACCTTTCCGCCCGCGCCATGATTGACTACTTCCAGCCGCTGATGGCTTATTTGCAAGCCCAGAACAAAGGCCGCAAGTACACGATGTAACGCACCGGCAACGAAGAAGCCCGGCCCCGGGAAGCAGCTTTGCTTCCCGGGGCCGGGCTTCTTCGTTTGGCACTGCCAGAGGCACCGGCAGCTACGGAGCTTAGCTTCCGGTCTGCTGCAGTACCCAGTCGCGAATGCTTTCCAGCACCGTCGGCGCAATGATGGCAGCTGGCTTTTGCCCGTCGGAACCGGCCAGCAGGGAGGCCTCCGGGGCCTGGAACAGGTGGTTTATGCCGGGGAGGCGGCGTACCACAACCTTCTTATTGCCTTTAAGGCCTTTTTCCAGCACCGCCAGGTTTTCCGTGGGGTCAACTAAGTTGTCTTCCAGGCCTTGCAGCACCAGCACCGGGCACTGAATCTTGCCCAGCTCGTCCTTGGGGTCGAACGTCAGGAAGTAGCGGTTCCAGGGCGTCGTCAGGTCCAGCGCTCGGTTCCGTAGCTCGCCCGGGTCTTCGTTGGGATAGCGCTGGCGCAGCATGTTAAACAAGATGGCCTGGGCCTGGTCGTCGTTGGGCGTCTGCTTCACAATTTCCAGCATGGCGCGCCGGAATTTGATAGTGGCCTCTATCTGCTTACGCTCATCGGCTTTCTGCTTGAGGCGCTGCTGGGCCACATAGGTGTCGATTTGAGCAGCATTGGACCCACCGGCCCGCAGCTTGGCAACCTGCTTGGTCAGCTCAGCCTGAGCGGCGCGCCGCTCGGTGCCCAGCCGGGCCGTGTCGACCTGGTTAAAGGGTTCGGGCTGACGGGCCAGCAGCTCCTGCCCCAGCACGCCGCCGGCTGCCAGTGTCACCGCAAAGCTGGGCGAAGGCACCCGGGCAGCAGTGAGCAGGGCAACGTTGCCTCCCTCGCCGTGCCCGATAACACCCAGGCGGGCCGGGTCTACCTTAGGCAGCGTGCGCATGTAAGTCAGGGCGGCCTGGGCATCACGCACCAAGTCGGCCGTAGTAGCCGTTTTGCTGCTGCCCATTGACTTGCCTACGCCGCGGTCGTCGAGGCGTAGCACGGCAATGCCGTAGCGGGAAAGGTAAGTAGCCAGCCCGCCAAAAAGCTTATAGTCGCCCCAGGTGGCGTCACGGTCCTGCTCGCCAATATCCGACAGCAGCACCACGGCCGGGAACGGGCCGTTACCATCCGGCATGGTGAGGGTGCCAGCCAGCTTCACCTTATCGGCTACGCTGTTAACGGTGACTGTCTCCGTACGAAAGGTGCTAACAATGAGCGGAGCTGCCGTTGGGGCCGGCGCCGGGGCCGCTGCTGCCGGCTTTGCTACCGGCTCTGCTACCTGTTTGCTCAGCACCAGTGGGGCCTTGAAGCCGGTTTGAATCCATTGCCCACGCAGCTCTTTGCCATCGGCCGACAGGCGACTGATGAAGCGGCAGTCGGCAGTAGGCGCATAAAACACCACGGTATCACCGCGGCGCGTCATGGTCATGGGGTAATGGGTGCCTTTCTTCAGGGCCAGGGTGAGCTCGGCTATGGTGCGCCCCCCTGTTTCCTGAATCCCAATCTGCACGGGCTGTGAGCCGCCAGGCACCGGCAGGGGCCCTTTCCAGATGCCCGCCAGGCTAGGGGCAGCAGGAGTCTGTGCGGCGGCCAGCTTTGGCAGCAACGCTAAAATGAGTACCCAGCACGTCAGCAGCGGGGAAATATTCTTCATCGCAAGTTCAACAATACATCGCCACTAGTGCCGGGTAGAGGACAGTGGCCACTAAGACAACCCCAAAATGGGGCTGCAAAGTTACGGCAAAAGAACCCGGTCGATGACATGCACCACCCCATTTGTGCATTGCACATCCGGAATGACCATGTTGGCCGGCACAGCGTTGCCGTTTCCTTTCACCGTCATGGTTCCGTTTATAAAGGCTCCGGTGCTGAGGTTTGCCCCCAGGGCATTGGGGAGGCGGCTGCTCTCGGGCAGCTCGCTGCTGAAGCTGGCCCCGCTCAAGGTGTGGTTCAGCAGCACGTCGCGCACCAGGCTCATGGGAAGCTGGCGAATGTCGCGGGGTTGGTTCATGGGCACCCCCAGCTGAACGCCCAGGTCTTTAAAAGCCTGGTCGGTGGGCGCAAATACGGTAAATGGCCCCGGGCCGGAGAGGGTACCGGCCAGGTTGGCATATACCACGGCTTCTACCAGAAACGTCAGCTCCGACTTTACAAAAACCTGGGCAGTTTGCAGCGCAATGGCCGACTCAACGATGTTACCACCAGTTGCCAGCAGCACCTTATCGATGGCGTGTACGGTCCCATTGGATGCCTTGATGTCGGTAGCTATGATTTTTGAGCCGTTCACGTACAGGCTGCCATCGGCCCGGCGGATGATGCGACGCACCGGCCCCAGCGCCGATGGCGTCGTGCTGCCCGGTGTGAGGGCACTACTGGCCATGATGCCCCCCGTGACGTGATAAAATAGCGTGTTGCGCAGAAAAGGAATCTGCAACGAGGTCAGGTCAGTAGCATTGTTCAAACCCAACCGCGCAAAGGCCGCGTTGTTGGGGGCAAATACCGTGTAGTTCCCGCCCGAAGCCGGATTTGGATTTTTATTGGATAGAATATCTACTACACCACCCCGCACTGCGGCATCTTCCAATACCTGAAAGTCGGAGTTAGCTACCGCAATGCCAGCGATGCTAGGGTCTACGCCTTCATCCTTGTGGCAGCTGCTCAGCAGCAGCAGGCTCAACATTACAGGCGCTATCCTTTTAAAGGAAAAGTACTTCATATTAGTTAATGGCGGGTGAAAGTGATTCAGATATGGCGCCCGGGAGCAAAACGACCAACGAAAAAAAAAGGTGAGTGGATTGCTGTTCTGCAAATCCACTTTCTAATCCGTCGCCGTAAGTGGGCCGAAGTCGCTTCTGAACACTTTGCACGATACTTTGTTTTCGCCGCACTTCGAAACCTCTCAACTCTCCCCCCAGGAACTGCACACGTCAAGCTTTGACCTTCATGAAAAAATCGTACGTTACCATTTCTGCACTAGTGCTTGCCTTTTCTCTTGCTGCCTCCCCTACCCGCGCCCAAAGCCTCGTCAGCGGTTTTATGGCTGGCAAGGGCCAGGGCTCGGTGGTAATTTCCGGCACTACGGAGCAGTACAAGAATGTCTTTCTGGTGCCGGAAAAAGTAAATGGCGTTCCCATCTTCGAGGAGGTGCGCGTCAGCTCGCTTAACCTGTACGGCACCTACGGCATCACCGACAAGCTCGACGTTATTCTGAGCGTGCCTTACATCCGTTCGGAGGGCAAGGCCGACCCGCGCATATTTACCAGCCCGAACTACACCAACTCCCGTCAGGGCTTCCAGGATTTCAGCGGCATACTCAAGTACAAGCTGTATTCCCGGGAGCTGGGTAGCAGCATTTTGGATGTACTGGGCGTAGCCGGCGTAAGCACGCCCATCAGCAACTACGAAACCAGCCAGGGCCTGGAGTACATTATTGCCATTGGCAACCGGGCCACCAAATACACCGCTGCGGGCGTAGCCCATCTGAAGACGGCCTCGGGGGTATTTCTCACGGGACAGGCGGGCTACAGCCTGCGCGAAAACCCCGTACCCAATGCGTTTGTGGGGGAAGCCAAAGTAGGCTATGCCGGTCCTAAAACGTATGTAGAAGCCTACGCCTCCTTCCAGAAGTCGGATGGCGGCACCGATATTCTGCAGCCGGGCTTCGATGGCCTCTTCACCGCCACCAAGGTCGATTACGTGCGGGTGGGGGTGAGCATTTTCCGACCCATCGCCAAGGGAGTGGGCGTGGTGCTGGGGGCCAACACCTACGTTGCGGGCCGCAACCTGGGGCAGTCCACTGGCTTCTCGGCCGGCATCTCCTATAATCTGTAGCCCGCAGAGGGTCACATTCTGCGCCAGCAGGGCCCCCAGCCGGTATTCATTACAAAGGAAAGGACCTTAACGGCAAAGAGCGTCGGGCAAAACCAGCTGCCCGCTCCTTCCCGTTAAGGTCCTTCCCTTTGGCTAGCTGCAAACAATGTGCAGCATGCCTGGCGTACGTTTTTTACCCATTTCCCAGGTTAGGGATAGAGTTAAAACGTGGAGAGTTAACAGTTAAAGGCCATTAGGCTATTTAACTGTTAACTCTCCACGTTTAACATTTTCCAAAAGGATACTCCAATTTAGGAGCTGGTCTAGTAGTTCGCCTCCGTTGCCGGTAAGTCAATCAGCACGAACTGAGCGGCTTTGTCGGCACGGATATGTACCACGTCTTCATCGGTCATCCGGGCCTGGTCGTTGGGGCCTAGCTCGGTGCCATTTACGAAGATGATGCCCTCCTTCACATAGATGAAGGTGAGGCGAATGCGGAATGTTTTGAACTCAATTTCATTGCCTTCGCCCAGGTTAGCCCAGTACACCGTGCTGTTGGAGTTCATATACACCACATCTTCCAGCACTTTCTGCCCGGTCACCAAGGGCACCAGCTCGTTTTTGTTGCCGCTGAGAAAGCCCAGGTCTTTCTGCTCATAGCTGGGCGCCAGGCCTTTTTGGCTGGGAATAAACCAGAGCTGGTAGAGGTGCAGGGCCTTGTCGCTGCGGTTCATCTCGGAATGGGCCAGGCCGGTGCCGGCCGTCATGCGCTGCACTTCGCCGGCCTTGATGGTGGTTTTGTTGCCCATGGTATCCTCGTGCGTGATTTCCCCGTCCAGCACCAAGGTTACGATTTCCATTTCCGAGTGCGGATGCTGCGGAAATCCTGAGTTTGCCGCCACGCTGTCGTCGTTGAAAACGCGCAATGGCCCAAAGTGCATGTTGTCGCGGTCGAAATAATCGGCGAAGGAAAACAGGAAGTAGCTGTTCAGCCAGGAAGCGGGCGAAGCGTGGTGGCGGTCGGCTGCAGGGATGTACTTAAGCATAGCACGAATTGAGGGAAAGTGAATGCATGGCATACGCGCCGATGCGGGCCGAAGTTAGTAGCCCGGGAAAAACAAAGCCCTTCTGCGGCAGCAGAAGGGCTTGAAGGGCAGACCCGCCAGGGCAGGACATGCTGTACTTACACCTTGCGCAGCATGGCCACCTGTTTCTGCAGGTCGAGCACGAGGCTGGCTACGCGCTCGAGCGACAAATCGGCAATGGGGAAAGTGCTGCTGATGTAGCTTTTGGCTTCCCAGATTTCTACTACCTCGTCAACGCTTACGTCGTAGGGTGAATACTGCTGGTTGTCGGAGTGCAGGGCAAACATGGCGTTCTGGCGCAGCTTGTTGTACACGCGCTTAAACACGATGCCGTCTTTGCTGCTCACCACAATGCAAGGCGTACCGTCCTTGATGCTGGTCCAGTCGTCGACGTAGCGGCCCACAATCACGGTGCCGCTGGCGATGGGCAGCATGGAGTCGCCGCTGATTTCAAAGGCGCGGTAAGTGCCACTCTGCGGCAGCATGGGCAGCCGGAACTTGGGCAGCACCTCGAGGTATTCCGGGTCGGCGTACCCATTCAGGTAGCCGGCGGCGGCTTTCTGGGGTACCCATTCAATGTTCTCGTTCTGGTCTTTGTCGACGGTAAGGGCCAGGATGCGGAGCTTGCCGCCAGCGGGCGGCTCGGGCTGGTCGTCGCCGTCGTCGGGGCCATCGGCACCAGCCAGCACCGGCTGGGCCTGGCGCATGCCAGCGGCAGCTTTGGCGTTTTTCTTCTTACTGAAGTCAGTGGTTACCAGCTGGTCCAGGCTGATACCGAACAGGCGGGCCATGTTGACCAGAGTAGCCAGACGCGGCTCGGCGCGGCCTTCTTCGTAGGCGCCCACCAGGGAGCGTTTGATGCCAAGCTTGTCGGCCATCTGGGCTTGCGTGAGCGCCAGCTCGCGCCGCCAAAATTTAAGGTTGGTATTAATCATGGGGAGGGCGAAGCCGGGGAAGTGGCGTTGGCCTCAACGCGAAATCGGCTTGTGAAGTTAGCAACAAGGACACGAAGTTACTAATTCATTTAGCTAAAAAATTCCTGCTCACCCCTTTATTTTCGCGCCATGGGTTTTTCCGCCCACCATTCTTCGTTGCCCCAGTAAGTATCCCAGCCTACCCGGGTGTATTTGCGGCTGGTGTGCATCATCCGGTCACCTACCTTGAAGTCGTGTATTACCTGGCGCGTTACGGCCATGCCGTTTTTGATTAGCACGTCTACCTCAGCACCGGTGGCGGCATCTTTCCACATGCCATCCATCAGAAAGCCGCCGTTGCGGGTCTGGTTGTTGGCGGTGTAGGTGTTGAGCTGCAGGCCCCCCTTTGTCCGGCGGGAAAAGTCAACGGCCAGGTCACCGCTGAAGGTGCCGTAGGCATCATCGCCCCGGCGCGCCTCCTCCCGCAGCACAAACTTGCCCGTGGCTGTATAAGCCTGCTCCCCTTTTTCAGCCCCGTAACTAGGCTTGGATTTATCGTAGGGATGAACCTCGTTGAGGGTAATGGTACCGGAGAAAGCCCGTACAATCTTGTAGCGCCGGTTTTTCCCTTGCACATGGTAGATGTTGGGAGATTTTGCGTCGCGCTGCACGCTGGTGAATACCATCTCCAGGCGCTGATAGCTGTAGCCGAAAAAACCGTTATGCACTTTATCCGAGCTGCCGTCCAGACTATTGGGCATTCGCCATAATGGGGCCAGGTTAAACCCCGCGAAAGTCGAGCCTGCGCCGGCAACACGGGCTGGCGAAGCAGGTGGGGCACCAGCAGCGGACGAAGAGGAATGAGGCCGGGCAGCCAAAAGCAGCCCAGGCAAAGCGAGCAATAAAAGCTTAAAGCGCATACGACCGGTGGTTTAAGGTGTTAAAGTTAGAAAAGGACTCGAATACAGCCGCTTATTTATCCAACGATTCCAGGCCTATTGTTAGTATTATAAGGCTCGGAAAGGCTTGGGTGACTCAGCCCACCACTCGTCGTTTTTCCAGTATTCGTTCCAGCCCAGCTTGGCGTATTTGGGGTTGATTTGCCCCATCCGCTCATCCAGCATAAAGTCTTTGAACAGGTCCGGAGCAATTGCCGATACATCGGGCGCCACCAAAAAGCTCTTCACCTGGCCAGTAGTAAGATTCAATCGGTTGCCTCGCAGCAGTAGCCTTGCACCTCGGGTGGGCAGCTTATCATCACGACCGTCATGGTCAAAAACATACACGTAGGCTGGTGCCTGTCCTGGTACAATGAAAAAATCGAGCACCACCTCGCCCTCAATACGGCCACTGTTTTCCTGGCTTTCCTCCTGAAGCTGTAGCTGGCCATAAGCGGTGTAAGTATGGCCGGCTAGGGAATCAGCGGCACTGGAGAACTGCTCGGCTCGTTGCTTTAAGAAGCCTGGGTAGTGCAAATCAACTAAGCGCCGGACCGTGAGTTTGCCGCTAAATGGGCGGACGTTTTTACTTTTAAAGTAACAGCTCTTTCCCTGCACATGGTACAGGGCTGGGTTAGTGAGGTCACGCCTCACCTTATTGAAGACCATTCCAAAGCGGTAATAGTCGGGGCCAAAAAAACCTTCAAATGAAGGGTCCGGGTAGGCACTATCCTGTTCATTTGCCCACAGCGCTGACAAGTCATGCTGTGCTAAAAACTCGCGCATCGGCTGGGTCAGCGTATCGGAAGCGGCAAATAAGACCGGTAATTCCTGCCTTGCCTGGGCTTTACTTTCCACAACCTCTGGCTTAACAGCTGGCACTTTTGCTTCGCGCTGCATCAATGGGGCACTTTGCTGGCAGCTAGCCAGGCTCAGCCCCAACAAACACATAATCAGCTTTTTCATGCCGCCAATTTACCAATTAATTTCCCCGAAAACTGCCGCAGGAAGTACCGCCCCACTCCCACTTCCAGCAGGATTTCCATCAAAATCAAATTTCCCACCCACGACAGCCACGTTACGGTGAGATAGGTCTCAATGGGCTTGGTCTCAAGCAAGTAGTACATCAGGTAGCTTTCGCTGCGCAGCGCCAGGGCCGCCAGCGTGACGGCAAAGGAGCGCAGCATCCAGTCGACGTGCATGGGCCAGTGCCGCTGCCGGGCAGCCCGGTAGGCCTTCCAGGTGCAGAGCCACCACACCAGGCACTGCAGCGTGAAGCCGACCTGCGAGACAAGCCCCCCGTTGGCGAAGTAAGCCAGGATGAGGCCGGAAGGCGCTGCCAATCCAAGAATGCCAACAATGTATACCTTGCCCAGACGGCGGTGCAGCTGCGGGCCTTTGGCGGCCAGAAAGGGGATAAACTGCAGCAACCCGGCCAGCAATACCACCAGGCTGCTGGTGATGTGCACGTAGAACCCCAGCCGGAATACCGGATGGTCGTTGGTTTCCTCGCTTTTGGTGCTCAAAAACTCAACCCCTTTTTCAAACCCCAGATAGGGGTAGGTTTTGTAGGCCATTAATGCGGCAAAGGCCAGCACGAAGAGGGCCACAACAAATAAAACAACCTGTGAAAAAGAGAAGCGAGCGGAAGGCAGCATAAAAAGCGGCACCCCGGCCAATATGCCCCGGGGTGCCGCTAAGCTAACGCAGAAGCCGGCTTTGATTGTATGTGCTTCGCCTACTGCCCCGCTGCTCTTTCCAAGTACAGCTTCGAAAGAGCAGCGGGAGCGGTGGGGGCGGGCCAGCTGGAATCAGGCCTGGCCCCGCAGGCGCTTGTGGTACAGCACCGCCAGACGCAGCTGGAAGTAGTCGTACTTCTCGCGCAGGTGGTCGAACAGGTCGCGCAGGGCCGGCTCGCCACCCAGCTGGGCACGGGCGGTTACGATTTCGGCCAGCTGAGAATCCGTCACGAAGTCGTGCACGCGCAGGTCCAGGCCCTTGGCATAGGCCCGCTCCAGGTGCTGGCGCACGGTTGATACCACCAGGCCGCGCCGCTCCGCAATGGCCTCGGGGCTGAGGCCCAGGCGGTGCAGCTGGAAAGTAGCATCTTCCGAGTCATTCACATCGGTAGCCGAAGCCGCAGACTTGGCCGCAGCGCGGGGGCGGGGCGCGGCTACTTCAACGGCATCTTCTGAGGGGATGGCTTTGGGCGTGCCATGCTCCAGAATCACCTTGATGAAGGCTTCGCCGTACGTATCGAACTTCTTCATGCCCACCCCCGACACGGCCAGCATGGCCACGCGGCTGCTGGGCTGCTCCACGGCCATTTCCTGCAGGGTGGCATCGGAGAACACCACGTAGGGCGGCACGCCCTGCTCGTCGGCAATCTGCTTGCGCAGCTTGCGCAGCTGCTCAAACAGGCGGGCTTCCGGCGTGCCGGTGAATACCGCCGCGGCATCGGCGGCGGCTTTCTTACTGGCGCGGGTGGGCTTCTCGGCTTTCTCGGCCGGCTGAAACTTCTTCAGGTTAAGCGTAAGCTGGCCTTTGAGCACCTGCTGGCCGCGCTCGGTTATTTTCAGGGCGTAGCCTTCCTCGTAGGCGATGTAGAAGAGGCCATCGTTCAGCATCTGGTGAACGTAGCTGTACCAATCGAGGTAAGGCAAGTCGGAGCCGGCGCCGTAGGTTTTAATCTGGTCGTAGCCCCCGCTGAGCACGGCCTGGTTGCGCATGCCGCGCAGGATGTCGATGAGCAGGTTGATGGCCACCCGCTCGCGGCTGCGGGCGGCAGCTGACAGGGCTTTCTGGGCAATAAGGGTGCCGTCGAAGGTAGTGGGCGGGTTGCGGCAGATATCGCAGTTGTTGCAGTCCTGCCCCAGGCTTTCGGAGAAGTAGTTGAGCAGGATTTTGCGGCGGCAGGAGGCAGCCTCGGCAAACTGCTGCATGCGCTCGAGCTTGGCCGTGTTGAGCTGGGCCTGGCGGGCGGGAACATCCTTGGTCACCATCTCGCGCATCTGCATCACGTCGGCGAAGCTGTAGAACAGCACGGCGGTGGCCGGGGCCCCGTCGCGGCCGGCGCGGCCGATTTCCTGGTAGTAGCCTTCGATGTTCTTGGGCAGGTTGTAGTGAATCACCCAGCGCACGTTGCTTTTGTCGATGCCCATGCCAAAGGCAATGGTGGCCACAATCACCTGCAGGTCGTCCTGCAGAAAGGCTTCCTGCACCTTGCCGCGCTGCAGGGGCGTCATGCCGGCGTGGTAGTGCCCGGCCTTGAGGCCCTTGGCCGTGAGCTTGGCGCACAGGGTTTCGCACTGCTTGCGCGAAAGGCAGTAGATGATGCCCGGCTCGCCGGGGTGGCGGGCAATGAAGTCGAGCACGCCATCGACGCGGTTCTGCCCGGGGCGCACTATCAGGTTGATGTTGGGCCGGTCGAAGCTGGACAGGAACACCCGGGGCTCGTGCATTTCCAGCTGGGTGATAATGTCACGCTTGGTGAGGCGGTCGGCGGTGGCCGTGAGGGCCATGATGGGCGTGCCGGGAAAGTGCCGCCGCAGGGCGCTGAGCTGGGTGTACTCGGGCCGGAAGTCGTGGCCCCAGCTGGAAATGCAGTGCGCCTCGTCGATGGCGAACAGGCTGATGTTGACCCGCCGCAGAAACTGCAGGAACCCTTCAGACAGTAGCTTTTCTGGGCTGACATACAGCAGCTTGAGCTGTCCGCCCACGGCCTGCCGGGCAATGTCGTTGGCTTCGCTCTGGCCCACGCTGCTGTTGATGTAGGCGGCCGGAATGCCGTTGCCCTTCAGGGCCTCCACCTGGTCTTTCATCAGGGCAATAAGCGGCGACACCACGATGCAGGTGCCCTCGCTGACCACCGCCGGTATCTGGAAGCATATGGACTTGCCCCCGCCCGTGGGCATAAGCACCACGGTGTCTTTGCCCGCCAGGATATTCCTGATAATATCCTCCTGCATAGGCCGGAAGCTGTCGTAGCCGTAATACCGCTTCAGGGCCTTGCGGGCTGATTCAATGGTCGGAGCCAGGGGCTCGGCGGTGATGGTAAACAGGTCGGACATGGTAGCGGGGATAAGAAAGCTAAAATAACGGGATGGGGCGGGAAGTTCCAAGGCCGGCCAAAAATATTAGCAGCCTACTGGTAGTGGCGTTAGCTAATCACTGAAACCTAACACCTTATAAATCATCCTTAACTAGGCAGACTTGGGTGCCCGCCGCGAACCTTGGTACAGCTCGTACTTCAGCAGGCGGCAATCTATCGGGCCATTGAATAAGGGGTAGCGGCGGGCGGCCTTCAAACCCACGGCCTTGGCCGCCTCCAGATTACCGGTGAAGATAAAGGCGTCGTAGCCCTGAAAGCTGGTTTTGAGCGTGTCGCCAATGGTTTTGTAGAGCCCGGCCATGCGGGCTTCCTCCCCTATCCGCTCGCCATAGGGCGGGTTGGTAATGACCAGGCCGGGGGGCTGGTTTTTGGGTGGGGCGGCGTCTTTCACGTCGCGCACCGACAGGCGGATGCACTCGTCGAGACCGGCGGCTTCGATGTTCTGGGCGGCCTGGGCAATGACCTTGGGGTCGAGGTCGGAGCCGGCGAGGTAGGCCTGGGGCTCTTCAATCTGCTGCGCCTTTGCTTCTTCGCGCAGCTGCTGCCAGAGGCTTTCGTCGAAGTCGTACCAGTTCTCGAAGCCGAACTTGCCCTGGTGAAAGAGGCCGGGGGCGATGCGCTGGCTTATCATTCCAGCTTCGGTGAGAATAGTGGCCGAGCCGCACATGGGGTCGATGAGGGGCTTTTTGCCGTCCCAGCCCGAGAGCAGGACCAGGCCGGCGGCCAGCACCTCGTTCAGCGGGGCTTCGTTGGTGTGCTGGCGGTAGCCGCGGCGGTGCAGGGAGTCGCCGGCCGCGTCCATGCTCAGGATTACCTCGTTTTCCAGCATGCGCAGGTGCAGGCGGATGTCGGGGTTGCGCACGTCCACGCTGGGCCGCTCGCCGGTGCGCTTGCGGAACTGGTCCACAATGGCATCCTTGGTAAGCTGGGCCACAAACAGGGAGTGCTCGAAGGTGGACTTGTGCACCACGGCCGTGATGGCGAAGGTCTGCCCCGGCCCGATGAAGTCCATCCAGTCGATGCGGCTTACCTCGCGGTACAAGGCTTTCTCGTCGGGGGCGTGGAAGCCGGCGAAGGGGCGCAGCAGGCGCATGGCCAGGCGGCTCCAGAGCACGGTGTTGTAGAGCAGGCGCTGGTCGCCGATAAACTCCACGGCGCGGCTGCCTACGTGGGTGATGTCGGCGCCGAGGTCGTAGAGCTCATCGGCCAGAAGCTCTTCCAGGCCGAACTGGGTGGTGGCGGTTAGGTGCATGGGCGCAAAGGTCGGCAATGAATGGCATCGAAGCCCCGCCCCTGGCGCCGGTAACCGCATTGCGGGTATCAGACTACCGTTACCTACATTTACGCAAGTCAATAGCGGTACTCATCCCGATTTGGCATGCTTCCCGCAACCAGTAGTTACGGGAATATAAATGTTATTAGTAATGAGCCCAAAAATACTTCCAATTAAAAATCTTCTATTATTAATTTTAGCTTTTTCGTTTGCCTGCTCAAGAAATGAGAACAGTCATGAAAAATCAGTAAAAGAACGAGGCAGCACAACAAACGACTCTGCCTCAAATCACTCTGCAAAAAACGACAACCTTGACAGAGTTTATTACCAATTCCCAGAATTCTGGAAAGACTTTAGAACTGCAGTTATAAACAAAGATTATTCGACAATCTATAAACTGACTCAATTTCCATTTGAAACTAGAGGGCCAATGGATAGCGACCCGCTTGTAAAATATGACAAGGCTGAATTTCCTAAAGTTTTCCAGACTTTTTTGGACGAGCCAGTTTCTGACATTGATTCCACAGGGAAAGACATAAAAACTACACAGTTAGGAATAATAAGACACACGATAGTGCCAGGGAGGCATTATACTTTAAATGGTGATTGGGCGAGAGTAGGGAATTTAGAGTTCAATAAAGGGAGTAATGGCTGGCGGTTAACCTTCGCTTATTTAGAGTACCCGACTATTGAAATAATTAACAAAAGATGACGATTACCTACATGAGGTAATCTGCAGGCCTCAGTCGACGGCGGCAAAGGCCAGTACAAAGAGGCCGTCTCCATCAAACAAAACCACCGGCCCTCGCAAGGCCGGTTTTTTTGTACCTTCCGCCGCGTATGGCTATTCCAGTTTCTTCTGCGGCTACGGCTGCTGCACCTACTCGCTCCTACGCCGGGCCCATGGTGCTGATGACCACCCTGTTCTTTTTGTTCGGGGCCGTCACCAACTTCAACGGGGTGCTCATGCCCTACCTCAAGGACGTGTGCCAGCTCACGGATTTGCAGTCCTCGCTGATACCCTTTGCCTTTTTTGCAGCCTACTTTCTTATGTCACTACCGGCGGGCTTTGTGCTGAGCCGTATTGGCTACCAACGCGGCATTGTGCTGGGCCTGCTGGTGATGGCAGCCGGTGCGCTGCTGTTCGTGCCGGCGGCCGAGGCCCGCACGTTTGGCTTGTTTCTGGCGGGCCTAAGCTTGCTGGGCGCAGGCATTACGCTGCTGCAGGTGGCGGCCAACCCCTACGTGTCGGTGCTGGGGCCGGCGCGGCAGGCAGCCAGCCGCATCAGCATTGTGGGCGTGGCCAATGGCCTGGGGGGCACGCTCTCGCCGCTGGTAGGCGGGCTGCTGCTGTTTGGCAGCACGGCGCTGCTGCAAAAGCAGCTGGCCAACCTACCTGTGGCCGAGCGGCTAAACCAGGAAGCGGCCCTGGTCAAGTCGCCTTACATCGGGCTTTCCATCTTCCTGGCTGCGCTGGCGGCGCTGTTCTTCTTCGTGCGCCTGCCTAAACTGGAAAGCATCCCGGCCGATGAGGAAGCCGGCGCCGCCGATGCTGCCCTGCTGCAGGGCCGGCGCTCGGCCCTCGATTTCCGGCACCTGGTGCTGGGCGTAGGTGCCATCTTCTTTTACGTGGGGGTGGAAGTGGGCCTGGGCGACTTCCTCATCCGCTACGGGCAGGCCCAACAGATTAGCCAGCTCAGTCCCTTCACGCAGTCGCTGGTGCAGGCCTTGAACGCCGTCACCAACTACGGGCTGCTGCTCATTGGGCAATCGCCGCTGCCGGTGGATACCTCCAATGGCTTCACGCCCGCCATTGGGGCCGTGCTGGTGGCTTCGTATTGGTTTGGGCTGATGCTGGGCCGCATCGTGGGCATTCCGCTGCTGCGCAGTCTGCCCGACCGGCCCCTGCTCGTGGGCGTGTGCGCAGCCGGTGCCGCGCTGGTACTGGGCTCCATTGTGCTGCACGGCGAAGCTGCCCTGTGGCTGATAGTGCTCTGCGGCCTGTGCAACTCCATTATGTGGCCCGTCATATTTCCGCTGGCCATTAAAGGCCTGGGCCCGTTCACTAAGCAGGGCTCGTCTTACCTGATTATGGCTATTGTGGGCGGAGCGCTGGTGCCCCTGCTCATGGGCTGGCTGGCCACCCACGGCGGTGGGCTACGCGTGGCCTTCCTAGTGCCGGCGCTGTGCTACGTGTACCTGCTGTATTATGCGCTGAGCGGCTACCGGGTGCGGTAGGATTGCTTACACGTAACCCCAGCTCAAAGCCCTTCGCTTGGGCAAGGAATGACCATACCAACATAATAAGCTGCTTACAGGACCCCTACCTGCCCTGCCCTACCTTTGCGGCCATGATGCCCCAGCTCGAAGAAAACGTCTCCCTCCGCCCCTACAACACCTTTGGCCTGGATGTACAGGCCCGCTACTTTGCCCGGTTCAGCTCCGTCGACGAGCTGCGGGCGCTGCTTGCGCACCCCGCTGTGCAAGCCGCCGACAAGCTTATTCTCGGCGGCGGCTCCAACCTGCTGTTTACCCAGGACTTCAAGGGGGTAGTGCTGAAAAATGAGATTCGCGGCCTGGAAATTCTGGCCGAAGACGAAACCACCCACACGGCCCTGCTGCGGGCCGGGGCCGGCGAAAGCTGGCACGGCCTAGTAGAGTACAGCCTGGACCAGCACCTGAGCGGCATCGAAAACCTTTCGCTCATACCCGGCACGGTGGGTGCCGCCCCGCTGCAGAACATCGGTGCCTACGGGGCCGAGCTGCGCGACACCTTCGAGCGGCTCGAAGCCGTGGAAATCAGTACCGGCAACCTGCGCGAGTTCAGCGCCACGGAATGCGGCTTCGGCTACCGCGAAAGCGTCTTCAAAGGCCCTCTGAAAAATCAGTACGTGGTGACGGCCGTGGTGCTGCGCCTGCACCGCGAGGCCCGCCCCAACGTGCGCTACGGCGCCCTTGAAGACACGCTCAAGGAGCTGGGCGTAACCGGCGCGCCTACCCCGCACGACGTAAGCCGGGCCGTGGTGCACATCCGCCGCTCCAAGCTGCCCGACCCGGCCCAGATTGGCAACGCGGGCTCGTTTTTCAAAAACCCCGAGCTGCCCCAGGGACAGTACGAAGACCTGAAAGCCCGGTACCCGGAGCTGCCCGGCTACCCCGTACCCAGCGGGGTAAAAGTGCCCGCGGCCTGGCTTATTGAGCAGGCCGGCTGGAAGGGCATCCGGCGCGGCGAGGGCCATACCCACGGCGTACACGACAAGCAGGCCCTGGTGCTGGTGCACCTGGGCGGTGCCAACGGCGGTGAGCTGCGCGCCCTGGCGTACGACATCATTGCCTCGGTACGGGATAAGTTCGGCGTGGAGCTCCAGCCGGAAGTAAATATCCTGTAACCCCAGGTAGCTTATTCAATACCAAGCTGTTTGACGGCATACTGAAAGCATTTCTCAGGTTCATGGATAGCGTTAAAAGAAGCTGGTCAGAAGTAAAAGGGCGGCTTGTTGACTTTTTACTTTTAACTTCTTCTAAAAGAGAACACCAGCTTGAGAGCCGCTCTAAAACTAAATTGCGAATTTTGTAACCGAACTTTGTTTATAGAGGCTTCATTTCCCCCGTTTCAACCTTTTAATTGCGATGATTCTAAACTTACTGTTGTTGGGTAATCTACTTTCCGGGCCTACTATTCCGCCTCCTGCTGGCGTGCCACCCGTGCTCACGGTTAAGGCGGCCCGGGCGGCCGGCCCGGGAGCCACCGTCACGGTTCGGGCGGTAGTGCTGAATGGCACCGAGCTGGGCAACCTCCGCTACGTGCAGGACAACGATGCCGGCCTGGCCCTGTATGCCCAGCCAGCCAAGCTGCCCGGCTACGGGGAGCTGCGCGCCGGCGACAGCATTCAGGTAACGGGCCAGCTCAAAAACTACAACGGCCTGCTGGAAATGGACCCGGTGCAATCCTTCCACAAGCTGGGCACAGGGCGCAAGCTGCGTACCCTGCGTGCGCCCTCCAACCAGGCGGCCGCTGTGCTGGTGGAAGCCAACGAAGGACGCCTGATTGAGATTACCGGGGTAACCAAGCTGGCCACTCCCAGTGGCAACGATGCCTCTACGCTAGCGGGCAATTCCAACTACCTCATCAACGGGCAGCCGGGTGCCCTGGTGCGCATTGCCAGCAGCAGCACCGGCCCGGAAGGGCTTATCGACCACGAGTTGCCCAAGGGCGAGACCTACGACGTGCGCGGCATCCTGAGCCAATACGCGCCGGGCGGCACCGGCGGCTACCAGCTGCAGCCCCGCCTGGCCAGCGACATCGTGCGCGGCGGTGGGCTGCCCCGCCTTACCGAAGAGCCCGTGCCGGTGGACGTGAGCACAACGGGCTTCACAGTGGTATTCTCCACCCTGAACCCCGGCGACACCCGCGTTCGCTACGGCCTTGACCCCAAACAGCTTAAAGACAGCCGTGTAGACCCAGCCCTGACAACCCGCCACAGCATTACGCTCGACAATCTGATTCCGGGCACAACCTATTACGTTGAGGTGAGCTCCACCAATGCGGCCGGCACCGAGTCGACAGCGGCCGTGCCGTTTATCACCGCCGCGGGCAAGAAGCTGCGCGTGGGCACTAAAAACTAAGTCGCGCTGTTGCGCCAGCCGGCTTTCAAGCCTATCGATGAACGACAGTCTGGCTGAAATTCAGGATATTTGTCTTCCCACCCAACACCGGTTTTTACTTTATCCCCCACTTAATACTTCATGAAGAAATTTACTCTGCTGGCTTTGCTGCTGGCCGTGGCTTCTTACCTGCCGGCTCAGGCACAGACGGCCATTACCATTGCAGCAGCCCGGGCCATGGCGCCCACCGCCAACCTCGTGCAAGGTCCTACGGTGACCGTACGAGGCATTGTTACCAACGGGGCCGAGCTGGGCTCCACGGTCAGCATTATTCGTTACCTGCAGGATGCCACCGGCGGCATCGCGGCCTATAGCACCGGCGGCGCCTCGGGCGCTATGCTCAACCCCCTCGTGCCCGGCGACAGCATTGAGGTAACAGGCAGCCTGAAAATGTTCCGTGGCTTGCTGGAAATTGACCCCGTAACCTCCGTAACGGTACTGGCCGGCAACCGGCCCCTGCCCGCGCCGGTGGTTTTTACGGCCGCCAATGCCACTTCTGCATTCGCCGAGCAGTACGAAAGCCGGCTGGTGCGCATCAACGGCCTGACCTCGCTTACGACCAACCCGACCAGCTGCACTACGGCCGGCACGCCGGTGTCGTCGTTCACCGTAAACAGCTACCGCCTCAACGGCGTGTGCCCGCTCATCACCTACGTACCGGCCAACTCCAACGGCCCAGACGGCCTGATTGGCAAGCCCAGCCCCTCGGGAACGTTCGACGCCATCGGCATCATGAGCCAGTACTCGCCTTCGGCTACCAGCACCGTGGGCGGCTACCAGTTCCTGAGCCGTAAGTATGCCGACTTCGTGCAGGGCAACACGCCCAACCTCACCAGCAGCCCCACGCCGGTGAACATCACCACCACCGGCTTCACGGTGAACTTCACAACCCAGAACCCCGGCAGCACCCAGCTGCTGTACTCTACTTCGGCCAGCCTGCCCGCCGGCTCCACCACTACGGTGAACGGCCCGGCCGGCAGCACTACTACCACCCACAGCCTGGCCCTGACCGGGCTGCAGCCGGCCACCGTGTACTACGTGCAGGCAGTGTCGGTAAACGCCACCGGCCGCTCGGAGTCGCGCGTGGTGCCCATGATTACGGCTTCGCTCTCGTCGGGTAAAATCCGCAACTACTTCAACCGCCCGGTAGATGCCACGCTGGCCCTGCCCGGCAACACGGCAACCTACCTGGCTTCGGGCCGCGCCGCCGATACCCTGGCATCCTATATCAACCGCGCCACGGCTACGCTGGACATTGCCATCTACAACTGGAACAGCCCCACCATCCTCAACGCGGTAAACGCGGCCCACGCCCGGGGGGTGCGGGTGCGGGTTATCTACGAAGACGACAACGCCAACATCAGCATCAACAGCCTGAACCCGGCCATTTCCCGCATAGGGCGCCCGGCCAGCGGCACCATGAACACCAGCGCCATCATGCACAACAAGTTTGTGATTGTGGACGTGAACAGCAGCAACCCCAACGTGCCCTGGGTATGGACCGGCTCGATGAACTGGACGGCAGCCCAGCTGGCCAGCGACCCCAACAACGTTATTGCCATTCAGGACCAGGCCCTGGCCCGCGTGTACACGCTGGAGTTTGAAGAAATGTGGGGCTCCAACGCCGCCACCCCGGGCACCACCCGCCTGTTCGGCTCGCGCAAGACCGACAACACGCCCCACCACCTCATGATTGGCGGCCGCCACGTGGAATCGTACTTCTCGCCCACCGACAACGTGAATGCCCGCCTGCTCAGCGCCATTGCCTCGGCCGACAACGACATGCACATCGAGTCCATGCTGATTACCCGCGCCGACCTGGCCCGCGCCATTGCCGCCCAGGTTACCAACCGTGGCATCGGCATGTGCTCCGACGGCCTGGTGAACGACACCAGCGGCACGGCCGGCTTCTCCTTCCGCATCATGCAGGCCGCCATGGGCAACCGCCTGCTGATTAAGCGCGTGACTGGCATCATGCACCACAAAACCCTGATTGTGGACGCCGGCGCCAGCCAGTCGGACCCCCTGGTATTCGTGGGCTCGCACAACTGGACTAACTCGGCCGACCTCGAAAATGACGAGAACACGCTTGTGGTGCACGATGGCCGCACGGTAAACCGCTACTACCAGGAGTATTCGGCCCGCATTGCCGAGCAGAACGTGGCCGGCGTGACCGCCTGCCGCCTGATGCTGGCCACCCGCAGCGGCACGGTGCAAACCAGCACCATGCAGGCTTACCCCAACCCGGCCCGCGGCAGCTTCAACCTGCGCCTGGCCGGTAGCACGGCCCGCACCGCCACCATCGTGGTGCGCGACGCCACCGGCCGCGTCATCCTGGAGCGCAGCCAGGCCTTCAACGGCCAGGACGTTACCATCGACGCCACGGCCCTGCAGGCCGGCCTGTACCTGGTGCAGGTAACCACGCCGGAGGCAGTTCAGCTGACCCGCGTAGTGGTTGAGTAATCTCCCACAGCTCAGTAAAAAAGGCGGCTCCCACTACGGGGGCCGCCTTTTTTGTTATTGCCGGTGCCGGCATCCGCAGCTTAGCTGGCAGTGCGGCGCAGGTGCCAGGCGGCCAGCGCCGCCCCGGCCAGCAGCAGCAGCCCTACCCCGCCATCGATGGGCGTTTCCACGGGGCCCCGCTGGTCGGTATCTTCCATGGTGTCGAGGGAGGCGTTGGCGGCCAGCACCTGCTCCTGCTTGCGGATAAGGGCGGCTTTCTGCGCTTCGTTCTCGAGGGCCAGGAAGGAGGTGGCCGGCGTCATAATACCGGCCCGGAAGCTGGCCTGAATAAAGGGCACCCGGTTGCGCTCGGTGCTTTCGGGGTGGAAGCTTTGCCACTGGCTGTAGCCCCGCAGCCCCAGGCCATCGAGCCAGCGGCTGCCCGTCGGGGCAGTGGGCACCGGCTGCCCGGGGCCGGGGACGACGGCAGCCAGCTCGTTGTCGGGTAGGTAGGCCCGGGGCTGCGCTGCGCTGGGCCAGGCCCGTACCGCCGGCGTCACCCTGGATGCCACCGAATCGGGCAGCGACAGCCGGGAGCGGGAGCGCAGAGAGTGGGCTTCGGGCTGCTCATCGGCTCCCAGCACGTAAAACACCTCGCTTTCCGGGTAGGCGCTGGCGAAGTCGGCAAAGTCGGCATCCAGCAGCACTGCTTTTTGCAGGTTGTCGGTTACTACCACAATAACCGGGTACGTAGGCGCCGGGCTTTGCTGGGCCTCGAACAGCACCCGCCGGATGGCCCCGCTCAGATAGAAGCCGCCGGTGCGCGGGGCCTGGCGCAGGGCCGGCTGCCAGTCGGCCCCGGCGGGTACGGACGTGGTATAGGTATTTACCAGGCTGTACCGGGGCGGGGCGCCGCCGGGCAGTGGCTGGCTTAGCAGGCGGGCCATGCGCGCTTGGTAAGCAGGCAGCTGGCCTACGTCGGTATTGGCGGAGGCGTCGAGCAGAAAATGGTAGTAAGGCCGGCGCTGCACCAGCGGCAGGCGTTTCTTGGCCCGGGCGCTCAGGTATACCGGGCCGCTGCCGGCTGCGGCAATGGGGGCAGCCGGGGCAGCCGCTTCCTGCTCGTTGCCCAGGGCCAGCTCCTGGCCGTCGAGGCGTAGGGTGAAGGGCTCCTTGTGCAGCAGCTGAAAGCGCGTGCGGCGCACTTCGCTGCCTATCACCGGGTACAGGCGCAGGCCCACGCTATCCGGGCCGAGGTAGCTGAGCAGGCCGGGGTCGCGGGCCTGGCGCTCGTTCACAATCTGGGCAAACACCCAGGCTGCCGCCTTTTTCTCGGCCAGGATGCCCCGCTCCTCCCGGTTGCCGATGGTGAGGTAGTAGTCGCCCACCCAGCAGCCCGGCGGCAGGGTGAAGCTGCTGCGGTACTCCCCATCGGGCACCGCGGAGCTGGCATTGGCTACTTCCAGGCTTACCCAGCTCACCCAGGCCTGCTCGCGGGCATTGTAGGTACTGGTGGCGCTGGCTTTTTGCAGCACCGCCTCGGCGGGCGGGCTGGGCGTAGGGACCCAGCCTCCCGGACGGGCCTCTGCCACTTTGCCCAGGAATACCTGCTCCAGCTCGGCCATCTTCTGGTCCGACAGCATCAGGTTGTCGAGCACCAGCCAGTTGAAGTACACCGACAGGTAAGGCTGCTGGCTGCCGGTCAGCAGGTCCCAGTTGCGCTCCTTGTGGTGGCGGATGATGCCCAGCGTGGCAGCCAGCGCTTCGGAATCGAGGCGATACGCCTGCGCGTAGTCTGGGGTATACACATAGGCCAGGGCCTGGTGCAGGATGCGGCGCTGGCTCCAGTAATCGGCCGTGACGACCAGGGGCAGCGTAGCCAGGCCGGCTACCAGCGCCCCCACCACCGCCCCCCTGGAATAGGCCAGGCGCAAGGCAGCTACGTCCTCGCTGAGCTGCCGCACGTGCACTACAAACAGCAGCAGCGGCGCCAGCATTAGAAAGCCCAGGCCGATGAGCACAATGGCCGGGATAGACAGCGGCAGAAATGGCAGAAAAACCAGGAAGAAGTAGAACGTGTAGCCAAACAGCACGCTGCGCCCAAAAAACAACAGCAGCCGCAGTGGTGCTGCCCCGGGGCCGGGTAGGCAGAGCAGCACGCCATTCAGCACCGCCAGAATGTAAAACCAGGGGCTGGAGAAGTTACCGAAGATGCCGCTGCTGCTGCGAAAGCCGCCCCCGAAAAACAGGCCGCTGTTTACCGCCAGCCCCAGCACGGGCAGCACAATGGTGATGATAATGCCCCACACCAGCCCGGTTTTGGCCCAGAACTCGCTTTTGCGCAGGGTCATCACGTACACGGCCCGCACCAGAAAAAAGAAAAAGCTGAGCGTGCTGAGCACCAGCACGGCCACCATGATAACCGCTGCCGCCCCGTTCCAGCGCACGGCGGAAGCGGCCTGCGACAGCACGAGGTAAATGATAAACCAGCTACCCGGCACGGCTACCGCCAGCCCGAGGTTGGGCGCCACCTGCTGGGGCTGGCCGTCGGGGGTAAACCGGGCCACCAGCCCCAGCACGGCGTGCGCCACCGTGGGCATGATGAAAGTCCAGGCAATCAGGGTCAGGTCGGTGGGCACCATCCAGCGGGGAATGCTGCGGGGCAGCAGCTCGTCGGTGTGGTAGGTGAGCATACACAGCAGCAGGCTGTACGCCAGCATCTGAACCACGCTGAACGCCAGCCCGAGTGGCTGGCGGCGCGCCAGGGCCAGCCACCCAGCCAGGGCCGTACCCAGCGCCAGCACACCCAGGGCAAGGCCGTACAGCTTCCACAAAGCCAGGCTGGCCGGTGGCAGCAGGGTGTGGATGATGGAGAACTCGCCGTAACACAGCAAGGTGAACAGCAGCACCGGCAGGGAGCTGACCAGAAATACCCAGTGGGGCTTGCGTAAACTATGCATGGAGGGGAATGAAGGGAAGGGGTTGAGGCAGGGCCTCGGTGGAATACCGGGGCGAGCAAAGGTATTTAAAAGAACTTTGTATTTCAAAGTTAATTTTAACGAATGCCCTTTGCTTCCTCCAGAATAGCTCTCCTGTGCCTCCCACAGTCAATTGCGCTCATTACCCTGCTGATGAAAAAACGCAACCCATAGGCTGCGCCATCCCCGGCTTAAATACATGACGTTAAATGGCTTACAAAGAACAAGCACCGATGACACAGTTCCTTAGGTGCCATGGTGAGCCCAGGCATCGTCTTCTTCCTGATTTGCGACGACTGTAAATAAAACCAAGCAGTGCTGGAGCAGGGGCGCTGCTGTGGGCTGCCCCGCTCCTACCTAACCCAAGTTGCGGGGTGTCCAGTATTGTCCCGGCGGGCGACTTATCGGTAGAACAGGAGCTGGCTTAAGCCAGCACAAGCCCCAGCGGGGCGACACTCGCCCGCCGAGTGCCGCCCCGCTGGGGCTCGGCGACATAAGCCACAACTTGGAGCGAATCCCAAGCTGGTGTAGGGTTATTCTAGACCGGCTCCCCCTTTCCCTTTCGGAGAGGGGGTCGGGGGGTGAGGCGGACGGTAGAACGCCGCCTACATACCGACTTGGGGTTGCTGTAGACCAGCTAGCCATTCAGCAGCTTGTGCCGCTTAATGGGTTTGTTCTGACGCAGCAGCCAGGCGTGGTAAACGGTAGGCACGTCGTTGGTCCACGACCTGAGCAGCAATAGGATGGCGGCATTCTCCAGCCGGCTGAGGAGGCCAACGTAGAAGCACAGCTCAAACAGGACCGTCGATGTACACGTGGCAATAACCTGCACCAGGGCCGCGAAGGAAACCAGCACCCAGGCTTTCGACGACCAGGCATGCGTGGCCACTTCCTTGCGGAACTTCGCATAGCACACCGCATATACCAGGGCTTCGGCGGCCAGCAGCAGGAGCAGCCGGCCGCCGTGGTCGCTGAAGAACTGCCGGCAGCTAAAAAAGGTGGCGCCCACCACCAGGCCCCAGAATACCTGGTCTACCGAAGAATCAAGCCGCCGGAGCTTCTCGGTGGAGATGTTCAGCTGCCGGGCAATAATGCCATCAAACACATCCGTTAGCAGCCCCAGCGTTATCAGCCCAATGGCAATGGCCGGGAAGTGGCTCACCGAAGCCAGGCTCAGGGCCAGCAAGGCCAGTCCGATAAGCAGACGGGCATAAATCAGACTTATCGGAATGTGTTTCATGTTGAGTCAGGCTAGTGCTTGCGGAGCTGCCGGATACCTCCCCAGGCCAGGGCACCCACCAGAATCAGGGTGAAGCCGAAGGCCAGGAAATTCTCCTGGGCCAGTAAGTGCTTATGCGGCATGTCATAACTGGAAGAACTTATTTCCAGCGCTTTGAGCAAAAATTTCAGTGCATTGCCAGCGCTGCCGAGCGCAAAAAACAGCAACGCAATGCCCAGTACCTTTCTCATATAGCGCGGCGCGAAACGCGCTCAATCAGGTTCAGGGCCGGGCCGGTCATGCAGGTAGTGGCCAGGGCCATGATGACCATCATGGCAAATATGCGGGGGCTAAGGATGCCCAGGTCGTAGCCAATGTTGAGCACCACCAGCTCCATGAGGCCGCGGGTGTTCATCAGGGCGCCGATGCGCAGGCTGTCGGGCCAGGCGTGGCCCACGAAGCGGGCTGCCAGGGCGCTGCCCAGGAACTTGCCCGCCACCGCCACGGCAATGATGATGGCACAGATGCCCCAGAGGTAGCCTTCGTTGAGCAGCCCGATTTCGGTGCGCAGGCCGGTGTACACGAAGAACAGCGGCAGCAGCAGCACCACGGCCACATCCTGCACTTTGCCCGTAACGACTTCACGTACATGCCCCTCGGCCGGCATAATGGCCCCGGCCAGAAACGCGCCGAACAAGGCATGAATGCCAATGGCCTCGGCCAGGTAGGCCGACAGGATAAGGGTGAAAAAGTAGGTTGCCACGGCCGACTTCCGCAGCTGGCCTTCAGTGCCGGGCCGGCTGATGCGCTGCAGCAGGGGCCGCCCCAGCCGCCACATCAGCAGCACATAAGCCAGGGCCAGCGCCAGGATGTAGAGCGCGCTGACGAAAGTACCGGCCTTTACCAGGGCAATAACGGCCGCCAGCAGGCACCAGGCCGTGGCGTCGTCGGCCGCGGCGCAGGTAATCACCAGCGTGCCCAGCGGGGTCTTGTGCATGCCCCGCTCCTGCACGATGCGGGCCAGCACCGGGAAAGCCGTGATGCTCATGGCAATGCCCATGAACAGGCTGAATGAGGCAAACCCCACCCCGGCCGGCGCAAAGGTGCCGTACAGGAAATAAGCCAGGCTCATGCCCAGAGCAAAGGGAATGATGATGCTCGCATGGCTGATAACCACCGCCTTGTGGGCTTTGCCGCGAATGGCGGCCAGGTCTAGGTCCATGCCCACCACAAACATAAAGAGAATCAGACCCACCTGGCTCAGAAACTTGATGTTATCGAGCGACTTAGCCGGAAAGAGCAAGCCGCTGATTTCGGGAAAGTAGCGTCCCAGCAGGGAGGGCCCCAACAGAATGCCGGCGGCCATCTCCCCTACTACGGCCGGCTGGCCCAGCAGCCGGCAGAGCCGGCCCAATACCCGGGCAACCAGCACAATAGCCAGAATCTGGCCCAATAGCACCGCCAGGGGCGAGCTAAAGCTTTGCTGCAAGGCGGCGATGAAATCAGTCCAGGCAGCGTGGGGCAATGGGTTGTGGGCCCGGCCCTGGCCCGCCTCCAGCTGCTTGCCCACCCGTAACACCCAGTACATCAGCGCCGAGAAAAGCCCGACGACGCCAGCGTAAAACAGTGTATCCTTCTGCCGATTCATAAAAGTGTGGGTCACAAATTCGGCAAAGCTAAGCGCTGCTGCTTACTCCTGATGCGTGCTCGGCATGCTGTCGCGGGTATTTTTCTGCACGGCAATGGCGGCAAACAAGCTCAGCACAAAGGCCATGGCGTAGAAGCCCTTTTCGCTCAGGGTAAGCGTGGCATTCCACAGGCCCACGGTAAGCAGCACCATCGTGAGCAGCACCGACACCCAGCTGATACCGAAGTAGAGGTTGGTGACCGGAATGCCTTCGAGCCGGTCGCGCACGCTTTTCTGCACGGATATAGCGGCAAACAGGCCATACATCAGAATGGCGAAGTAGTAGCCCTTTTCATTGAGGGCCATCTGGGCATTCCAGAGGCCAATGCAGAAGGCCACGATGCCAATGAGCAAGGCGGCCCAGGACGCCGCGATGAAAGCAGGCGATGGCTGTTGGGTAACTGCGGGAGTGGCGGCGGTTTGGGAGTACATGGGTTTGCTGAAATGAAACAGGTTAATTAACCTGTCGCTTCTATTAGCGCAACAGGCAGTACAAACGTAGGAAGCTAGCTACCCCAGGCGCCAGCCAACTTTTACTTTTAAATGACTTTGTAAAGCTGATACCACCCCCGCTCATGTATCACCTAAACTTTTAAAAACAGCAAGCCCAGGCCATATTTTGACCTGGGCTTGGATAATTTAGTCTGACTTTTCGCAGCTTTACTTCAGCACCGCAATAGTCACCCCGTCCCCGCCTCTATCGGCGTGCTCGTCGGCCACGCTGGCCACGGCGCGCTGGCTGCGCAGGTAGTCGCGTACCACCTGGCGCAGCACGCCGTTGCCGCGGCCGTGCAGGAACTTGATTTCGGGCATGCCCAGCATCACGGCGTCGTCGACGAAGGCCATGGTTTTGGTCAGGGCATCTTCGGCGCGCTCGCCGCGCAAATCCAGCGTGGGGCTGAAGTCGGCCATGCGGCTGGTCAGGTTCATGTTGCCGCCGGTGCCCAGCTTGGCGGCGGCCGATTTGGCCGCCTGCTCCCGTTCCTTGATTTCGGCGCGGCTCAGCTTTTCGAGCTGGGCCACCTTCACCAGGGTTTTGAGGCCGCCGAACATGACTTCGGCGGTTTTGCCTTTCACGCTCACCACTTCGCCGTGGCCTTCCTGGCCCAGCAGGGCCACTTTGTCGCCGGGCTGCAGCTCGCCGGCCTCGGCCAGCTCGCGGCTGGGACGGGCCTTGGGCGGCTCAATCTGCAGCTCCTTGCGCACGAAGGTTTCCAGCTTCTCGCGGGCCTGCTTGTTTACTTCCTTGTCGGCGTTGCCGCGGCGGATTTCGCCGATGGTGGCTTCGATTTTCTTGTTGGTATCGTGCAGCAGGGCCTTGGCCTGCTGCTTGGCAGTGCGCAGGGTTTCGAGCTTGGTGTCTTCGAGGTGCTGCTTGAGGTCCTGGTACTCCTGGGCGGCTTTCTTGAGGCGGCGCTCGGCCTTGGCGGCTTCGGCGGTGCGCTGCTCCAGCTCGGTCTTTTCTTTTTCCAGGCCTTCGAGCAGGCGGTCGTAGCGGATTTTGTCTTTGCCTACCAGCTGCGTTGCGCGCTCCACCACGTCCCTGGGCAGGCCAATTTTGCGGGCAATTTCGATGGCAAACGAGGAGCCCGGCTTGCCCACTTCCAGGCGATACAGCGGCTGCAGCTTCTCCGGGTCGTAGCGCATGGCTCCGTTAATGAGGTGGGGCGTGCGCTCGGCGAAGTTCTTCAGATTGGTATAGTGCGTGGTGATGACGCCGAACACGCGGGAGCGGTTGAGCTGGTCGAGCACAGCTTCGGCGATGGCGCCGCCCAGGCTGGGCTCGGTGCCGGTGCCAAACTCGTCAATCAGCACCAGGCTTTTCTTGCCGGCCAGCAGCATAAACTGCTTCATGGCCAGCAGGTGGCTGGAGTAGGTGCTCAGGTCGTTTTCCAGGCTCTGCTCGTCGCCGATGTCGAGGAAGATGTCCTCAAACACGCCGGCTTCGGAGTTGTCGGCGCAGGGAATGAGCAGGCCCATCTGCAGCATGAACTGCACCAGGCCCACGGTTTTCAGCGTCACCGACTTGCCCCCGGCATTCGGGCCGGAAATGACCAGGATGCGCTGCTCGTGGTTGAGCTCCAAATCCAGCGGCACTACTTCGCGGGCATCGCCCGAGTCTTTTTTGTGCTGGGCGAAGGCCAGCTGCAGCAGGGGGTGGCGCACACCGTACCACTTCAGCAGGGGCTTGTTGTGCAGCTGGGGCAGCTGGCAGCCCAGGCTCACGGCCAGGCGGGCCTTGGCCCGGATGAAGTCGATGAGGCCCAGGTAGTGGTAGGCCTTACGCAGGTCGGGCAGGTGGGGCCGCAGCTGGTCGGTGAGCACCGTCAGGATGCGAATCAGCTCGCGGTGGTAGGCGTTGTCAAGGTCTTTGATGTCGTTGTTGAGCTCAAACACCTCGGCCGGCTCGATAAACACGGTCTGCCCCGAGGCTGACTCGTCGTGAATCAGGCCCTTTACGCGGCGCTTGTGCTCGGAAATGACGGGCAGCACCAGGCGCCCCCCGCGGATGGTGGGCTCGGCGTCGCCGGGAATCCAGCCCTCGGCCTTGGCGTGGCGCAGGATGCCGGCAATCTGCCGGCGCAGCTGGCCCTGACGCTGAATCAGCTCCTGCCGAATCTGGCGCAGCAGCGGCGAGGCGTCGTCGCGCACGGCCCCGTCGTCGTCCACCACCTTATCGATGGCGGCCAGCAGGTTGCGGTCGACCTGCACGCCCACGCCCAGCAGGCGCAGGGTGGGGAACATACCCTCCTCGGCCTGGCTGAAAAACATCAGCGCCTGGCGGATGGTGCGCATGCTCATCTTCACCTCGTAGAAGGCGGCCACGTCGAGGTAAGCCCCGGGCAGGGCGGCCCGCTTGAAGTGAATCTGGGCGTCGTGGTAGTGCGAGGCGGGGAAGTCGGCCCCGGAGCGCAGCAGGTAGGTGAATTCGTCGGTTTGCTGGAGCAGCTTCAGCAGCGGCTCGTGCTTGGTTTGAAACTCCATGCGCGCCACGTACTGGCGGCCCATGGCGGAAAGGCAGCTGGCTTCGAGCTGCTCGCGCAGGGTGCTGAAGCCAATCTTTTGTTCGAAGTGCTGGGGTAAGAGCAAGTAAGTAGTCTTTCGGTATTCGGTAATAGGATACGAAGGTAAACAGCAGCCGGGCCGGGAAGATTCGCAGGTGGGGCCGCAAATGCGCGAGGTGGGAGTTAGCCTGCGATGTGAGCAGGACCTGGCGGCTGGCCTAGGCTAGCGTGCGTCTGAGACTCCCTGGTCCAGAATATGCCAATTGGTTGCTCTTTCCGCATTAATAACGGCTACAGGTTAGCTGGAACAAGAAATTTTCCAAACCATCCTTTATAAGGCGGCTCAACAGGGAACTGCCCCGTAGCTTTGGCACTATTTGCATTCTAAAAATTGATTCTTTTGCATGAAGCATCTTTCCTTTTGTATTTTATCCATTCTGGGCCTGGGACTAGCTGCCTGCAGCGAGGAGAAGTACGTGCTGGACGTGTACTCTACCATGCGCTACGACGTGCTGCGCCTGCCTACGGCCGCCGACACCATGGCCCTGCAAACGGTTGACTTCGCTACCACGCGCGACGGCTTCGTAGGCGGCGACAACGGGGCCCTGTTCGCTACTGCCGACGGCGGGCAGACCTGGACGCGGCGCTCCTCCCCTACCACGGGCACCATCTACAAGCTGCTGTTCACCAGCGCCACTGCGGGTTGGGCCGGCACGGGTAGCGGGCTTTTCCGCACCAGCAACGGCGGGCAAACCTGGCAGTACGTGCCCACCTACAACGTTTTTGGCTCCACGGGTGATGCCATCTACGACCTGCAGTTCGTTACGCCCCAGGTGGGCTATGCCGTGGGCAGCTCGGGCAGCATCAACAAAACCACCAACGGCGGCAGCACTTGGACGCCGGTGCAGTTCCGCCGCGACAAGGCCTACACGTTCCGGGCCGTGTCGTTTACCTCGCCCGACTCGGGCTCGGTGGTGGGCGCCAACTATTCGCACTGGTGCACCACCAACGGCGGCAGCACCTGGACCTGGCTCGACCAGTCGACGGGCACGCCCAACAGCACCATCTACGACGTGCTGCGCTTTAACGACCAGACCTACCTGCAGGCTGGCCCGCGGGGCTTCGAGGCGTTCGAGACCAGCCAGAGCTATGCCTACACGCCCGACGAGCGATACGGCTTCACCATCTACGGGCTGGCTTCGGCCGGGCGCAAGGGCCCGGCCATTGCCGTGGGCCAGCGCAGCATCATCCGCCGCCACCCCGAGTTCAGCACCAGCCAGCACACGCCCTGGGTGTACGTGCATGCCCCCGACGGCACCAGCTACAAAGCCACCTACATCGCCGCCGACTTCGCCGACCCCACTACTTTCTACGCCGTGGGTACCCGCGGCATTGTTCACCGCTTTCACTACCAGTAGCCCATGACTAAGTTTTTACTTCCGCTGGCCTTAATGGCTGGCTGTATGCTCGCCGGCCCGGTGCAGGCGCAGGTCAGCAAGTTTCACGGCGACCTGGGCGTGGGCCTGGTGCCCCTGCGGGCCACCGGCCCCGTGCAGGGCAACCCAAATGGCTACTCCGGCCTCGAAAACGGCTACGTGCTGGAAACCGTAAGCGGCAACTTCTTCCTGCTAAATGGCAACCTGGGCTTTGATACCGCACTGTACCGCCTCGGCGAAACCGAGCAGGCGCTGGGCGTGTCACTCAACGCCGGAGCCGGCCTGCTCGGCACTACCCGCCAGGACATGGACGGCCTCAACAAGTCTTTTATTCTGGACTTTCCGGAGTATGTGACTTACCGCTACGGGGCCAAAGCCGTGAAAAAGGCCAAAAAGGACTATGGCTTCGGCGTGGGCCTGGGCTACCGCTTCTGCAAGTTCGTCCTGCCCTTCAACGCGCCCAGTGCCATGGTTGAGGGCGTGTACGCCACGGCCGATGCCGACTGGTTTATTCGCTTCAGCGCCGACCTGCGGCCCATGCGGTTCTACAACCAGTACTCCAGCGAAGGGCTGGTGGAAGTGCTCAGCATCCGCCAGTTCAACTGCCTTATTGGAAAGTCCTTTTAGTTTTTTCACCTGTTTGCTTCCCCTACTTCATGAAGCTTTTCTACGCTACCCTGGCCGGGGGCGCCCTGTTGCTGGCCACTACCTCTGCCATGCTGCCCCCGCCGGGCCCGCCCGCGCCGCTGCAGCCCGTGCAGTCCATTGCCCTGGGCACGCATGCGGCCCTGGCCGGCACCATTCAGCTGACCGACCGCAACACCGTGCTGCTGCTCACCGACACGGAAACGCCCAACATCCACCTGCAGTGCCTCGACCCGAAAGGCAAGACCGTGTGGGAAGCCAACGTGGAGCGCTACCAGCGCGACCGGTACGCCGACAACTTCAAGGCCATCGGCGAGCTTTTCCTGCCCCCTAAGTCCAAGGAATCGCAGGCCCAGCTGGAGCAGCTGCACCTGGCCAAGCTGGTGGCCATGCAGGTACTCAGCGAGGGCAACACCATCTACACCGTGGAGCGCCTGGAGGAAAGGGCCCTGAAGAAACTGCCCAAAGGCAGCCCGCTGAAAGCCGGGCAGGTCCACGTGCACCGCATCGACGGGCAGGGCAAAGTAAGCAAGGTCATATTCGACGGCCGCCCCCAGCTGGAGTCCCGCAAGTCGGAGCAGTACTGCCTGGGCCGCTACGTCGACGGCGGCGGCTACGTGGAGATTATGCGCGTTACCAACAAGCGCGAGGAAACCGAAGAGTATTTCCTTGACCACTACGACCAGGCTTCGGGCAAGGTGCGCCGCGAGCCTTTCACCCTGCCGGTTCATCCCAAGCAGCCCGGGGGCATGAACTTTTTCAAGGAGTGGTTTCAGGATTGGGCTTACCTGGGCCACCGCCCCAACCAGACGTACTTTGTGCGCCGGGTGCTTACCACTGCGCCTGAGCAGAAACCAGGGCAGCAGCCCCTGGTGTACCAGGTGCTGACCACCGACGACAAGGGCGCTACCACCGGCAACTTCAGCACCATCCTGGGGCTGGACAAAGGCACGGCGCCGCGCTCTTCGGGCGACATCAGCAACCTGGGCGAGCTCGACCATATTCCCTTCTATTACACGCATTCGGCCGGCCGCTCCTCCATTACTTACGACGGCTGGGACAACAACACGGGCCATACCGGTAGCTTCTGGCTCGACTACGCCACCGGTGACGTCATCATCTACGGCGAGTACGACGAGGAGGAGCTGCCCACCGCCAGCCGGCTATACGACCTGAAAGGCTATTTCCAGCGCCGCTACGCCGCCGACGGCAGCCCTAAGGAGCAGGTGCAGCTGAAATACGGCGAAGCCATGCGCGCCAAGAAGAAAAACAACCTTTTTGCCGGCGGCTTCAACATGTACTACCGCCGCCAGACCCGCTTTCACCTCGACCCACTTTCGAAGCAAGCCCAGTACAGCTTCTGGCTGAACTCCGTGTACGGCTCAGATGAGATGATTGACATGTTCATCACGCCGGACATGAAGTACAAGCGCTACGACTACGCCAACAAAATCAACGGCCCTGAGCACCTGTATACCGTGGTGATGTTTCCGCAGCACTTCTGGCTCTACAAGAACTCGTTCGATGCCCACGACTACCGCGTGTACGAGCGGGCCGGTGCCGACGAGCCTCCCGTGTACGCGGCTCTGGAAAAGCTACGCCGCAGCAGCGGCAGCCAAATGCCATTCCACGAGTTTCACCTCATGCCCACCGGTGATGGCAACGGCCTGGTGGTTGAGCGCAAAACCCCGGTAGGAGGCAGCCTGCAGGTGTACACGTTCTAGATTGTAGGGCTTAGGGACTTAGGTCTTAGGTTTTAGGAGTTATACGCCGGGCTTATTCTATCGGCTTCTAAAACCTAATCCCTAAGTTCCTAATACCTAAGTCCTATCCACTCCTGCCCCAAACAGCGCGAAGTCGTACTTCACCGGGTCCAGCGGGTCGAGCAGGCGCAGGTTGGCGGTGAGCTCCTCGGCGGCGTCCCAGTCGACGAGCTTGCGGGTGAGCAGGCCCAGAGGACGGGCCTGCCGCTCCACGTGCAGGTCGATGGGCATAATAAGGTCGGCAGGCGACATGCCGGTCCAGAGGCCAAAATCCACGCCCCGGTCGTCGCGCCGCACCAGCCAGCGCAGGTACATGTTTATGCGCTTGCAGGCCGACTTGCGGGCCGGCGTGGCCACGTGCTTGCGGGTGCGGGCCGGCGCCTCAGGCAGGCTGAAGAAGATGTTGTGAAAGGCTACGAGTCGCTCGCGCTGGGTGCCGCCGTGCAAGAAGGCCGGCTCCAGCGAGTCGTGCTGCCCGTACCACCAGCGCAGCCAGTGCACGAAGTACAGCAGGTCGGTGTCGCAGAAGGTTCGGTGGCAGAACTTCAGCAGCCTTTTCAGCTCCTCTTCGCTGTGCCGGGTGATAAACTGATGGGGCGCATCATCCATGCGCTGCATCAGCTCGCTGCACTTCTTAATAATGGTGGGCCGCTGCCCCCAGGCCAGCAGCGCCGCAAACAGCCCGCTGATTTCAATGTCCTGCTTTAGCGTAAAGCGGTGCGGAATCTGAATGGGGTCGTTGGCAATGAAGCCGGGGCGGTTGTACCGCTCGTACCGCTCGTCGAGCAGGGCGCGCAGCTCCTGTAAGGTTGTCTGAACCACGGATTGACACGGTTTTTTGGATTGCACAGATTTTAGCTCCGCTGACCTTCGGTTGTGGACGACTCAGTCCCTATGTCTGAACCATGGATTGACACAGATTTTTCGGATTGCACGGATTTTGGGAACGCAGCAGAACCGTGCCTATCGGCCTTGACGAGGCGAAGGTCGGGCTTGAACAAAAAGGCAGCCTTGCGGCTGCCTTTTTGTTTGGCTTGCCCTCGAATGCAAATCGTCTACAAAATCCGTGTAATCCGAAAAATCCGTGTCAATCCGTGGTTCAGACAGGCTCTACGGCACGTAGCTCGTCTCCACGCGGAAGCGCGAGTCGGGGGTGCCCAGCTTTTGCACGGCACGGGGCGAGAGGCGCACCAGGATGTTGTTGTTCTCGCCCGTTTCGGGCAGCTTGCCGATAACGCGCACGTACACCGACTGCCCGTTCATGCTGTTCTTCACCTGCATGATGGTGCCCACCGGCGCGGTTTTGTGCAGGGCCAGGTACTTATCCGTTACGCTCTTGTCGATGGCCGCCCCCAGGCCGCTTTCCGTGACGCGGGTCACCACTTCGCTGGCGCGGGTAGGCGCCCGGTCTTCGCGCTCGTGCTCGCTTTCGCGCTCCTTTTTATCGGCATCGCGCTTCTCGGGTTCCTTCTCCGCCGGTGCGGTAGTGGTCACCGTTGCAATCTGTGCGGGCTTCGCCGGGTCGGGAGCTTTCGTATCGGGTTCAGGCGCCTTGGTTTTGGGCTGGTAGGTTACGGCCACCGGGCTGCTGGCGTCCGTGCCTTCGCCACCGCTGAGCAGCAGCACCTGCCCCAGCCGAACGCCGCCTTCGGCCGGCAGCTTGTTGAGCTTGATAAGGTCGGCAGGACTCATGTCGTACTTGCGGGCAATGGCAAACAGCGTTTCGCCCTTGGCCACGGTGTGCGTTTTAGGCGTACCGGCCGGCGCAGCGGTTGGTTTGGCCGCTGGCTTGGTTGCTGGGGCGGCGGCGGTGCTGGCCCCACGGGGCACAAATACAATCTGCCCCACCCCCAGGCCATTGGCCAGCTGCGGGTTGGCCGCGTTCAGCTGGTCGACGGTGATGCGGTAGCGGCGGGCCAGGGCAAACAACGTTTCGCCACTGGCTACGCGGTGCTTTACAAAGCGCTGACCGCCGCGTACTTCCACCCCAATCGAATCGGGAGGGGCCACGGTGGGCCGTGTCAGGCTGGTCGTACCGGGCCCGCTCAGGGCCATTACTGTCAACAAAGATGCGAGTAAGGTCATACGAATCAACAATCAAAATCCACACCAGCAAGTGCTGCCAGTGGCCAACGACCCCGGGGCCGGACGCGGCAAAATAACGAAGAATGCAGCGGGCAGTTGTGCAAAGCACTAATTGGGCCAGGCTTCTGACGCCAAAGTTGCGTTCTTTGAGCCGTTAATTTCGTGCTTTTCCCTCTATCCCGCATGATTCTCGGACTTATTCCCGCCCGTTTTGCCTCCACCCGCCTGCCGGGCAAGCCCCTGGTTGACTTAGGTGGGCAAACCATGATTCAGCGCGTGGTGGCCCAGGCCCGGCAGGCCCAGCTGAGCCGCGTGGTGGTGGCCACCGACGACGAGCGTATCCTGCGCCATGTGCACGACTTCGGCGGCGAGGCCGTACTCACCCGCCCCGAGCACCCCAGCGGTACCGACCGCCTCTGGGAAGCATTCCAACAGCTGGGCAGCCCGGCCGAGGTGCGCTGCATCGTGAATATTCAGGGCGATGAGCCCTTCATTCACCCGGCCCAGATAAATGCCCTCACCGACTTATTCCAGGACCCGGCCCAGTCGCCCGACATTGCCACGCTCGTTAAGCCCGTGGTTTCGGAAGAAGAGCTGTTCAGCCCCCACCTGCCCAAGGTAGTACTGAGTGCTCAGGGTAAGGCCCTGTACTTCAGCCGCCACCCCCTGCCCTACCAGCGCCAGCAAGTGCCTGGCGACTGGCTGCAGCATCACCGCTACCTGCGCCACCTGGGGCTCTACGCCTACAAGCCGGCCGTGCTGGAACAGCTTACCCGCCTGCCGGTTTCGCCGCTGGAAGCGGCCGAAAGCCTGGAGCAGCTGCGCTGGCTCGAAGCCGGCTACCAGATTCAGTGCGCCGAGACCGAGCTCGACGCCTTCGGCATCGATACGCCCGAGGATGTGGAGCGGGCCCGGGCGCGGCTGGCGGCTGGCTAGCCGCCAGCCTTCTTGGCCTTGTAGCCTTCCTTGAGCAGCACCTCCAGCACTTTATCGCGGAAGTCGCCCTGCACCAGGATTTCGCCATCCTTGGCGTTGCCACCCACGCCGCACTTGGTTTTCAGTAGCTTGCCCAGGGCCTGCAGGTCGGCATCGGCGCCAGTAAAGCCGGTTATTAGCGTTACCTGCTTGCCGCCGCGCTGCTTTTTATCGAGCTGCACGCGCAGCTGCTGCTGCTGGGGCGGCAAGGTAGCAGCTTCGCCCTCCTCATTGGTCTGGTAGCTGAAGCTGGGGTCGGTGGAGTACACAACTCCCTGGCGGTTCTTTTTCATGTTGTTGGTTACTTGTTCCTGGTTTCTTGTTCCTGGTTTCTGGTTGTCGGAGGCCAGTCTGATTGAAAACAAGAAACCAGCAACCAGAATCCGGAAACCTCTACACGGCCACTTCCAGAGCCAGCGGCAACAGGCCTACGTCGAAGGTAGTGGCATGGCCGATGTAGTCGCCGTCGACGTGGAAGCCCAGGGGGCTTTGCGCCTCTACCCGTCCTGCCGTGATGCGGAAATACTCGGCGGCCTTGCTTTGGGGCAGGTTGCCCAGGGCCATGCCCAGCGACACCCGCAGGGCCCGGCCCACGGGCAGGGAGTCAATCAGGCATACATCGAGCAGGCCGTCGCGCAGGTCGGCCAGCGGGGCGATGTAGGCGTTGTTTCCGTACTGCGAGGCATTGGCAAAGGCCAGCACGTAGCAGTTGGTCTGACGCTGCTCACCATTTAGATACACCTGCACCGGCACGGGTTGGTAGCGCCGGTACTCGCGTAGGGTCACGCTCAGGTAGGTGCTCAGGCCGCGCTTGCCCGCCTGCGCAAAGTGCTGGCTGACGTGGGCATCAAATCCCAGCCCGGCGGTGCAGAAAAACGGGTGCCCGTTCATGGTGCCCACATCCATGTGGCTGAACTCCGGCGCCGTCAGGCGGCGCAGGGCGGCCGGCAGCGCCAGCGGCACCTTCAGGTGGCGGGCCAGCCCATTGCCCGAGCCCTGGGGCAGAATGCCCATGGCAGTTGCGGTGCCCAACAGTCCCCTCCCTACCTCGTTCACGGTGCCATCGCCACCAATGGCCACGACCACCCGAAAGCCTTCTTCAGCGGCTGCGCGTGCCAGCTCCACGGCGTGTCCGGCCCGTTCCGTCAGGCGGATGACATAATCGGGCTCCACGGCGCCAAAGTGCCGGGCGATAAGCGCCGGCATGTCCAGCCGCCGGCTGGGCCCGGCAATCGGATTGAGGATAAAACAGGTTTTGGGCATGCGGGAAACAGGCGCAGCCTGCGGCAAAGGAATGAAAGGCCCAAAGATGGCCAGGGTACTCACAAAAACCGCCCGCCCCGCCACTGGGGCGGAACGGGCGGCTTGGTTTACGCGAAGGGCAGCTAGCCGTTCATTTTCTCACCCAGGCGCTGAATCAAGTCAGCCGTGCGGGTAGAGTAGCCGGTTTCGTTGTCGTACCAGCCCACTACCTTCACCAGCGTGCCGTTGCAGGACGTCAGCTCCGAGTCGAAGATGCAGCTGTGGGGGTTGCCCACGATGTCGATGCTCACCAGCGGGTCGGTGCTGTACTCCAGGATGCCTTTCAGCTCGCCGTCAGCGGCGGTTTTCAGGGCGTTGTTTACCTCGTCCTTGGTTACTTCCTTTTTCAGAATCACCGTCAGGTCGGTCATGGAGCCGTCCGGAATGGGCACGCGCATGGCCACGCCGTCGAGCTTGCCCTTCAGGTGGGGCAGCACCAGGCCCACGGCCTTGGCAGCGCCGGTGCTGGTGGGAATGATGCTGTAGGCGGCAGCGCGGGCGCGGCGCAGGTCTTTGTGGGGCGCGTCCTGCAGGTTCTGGTCGGAGGTATAGGCGTGCACCGTGGTGATGTAGCCTTTCTCAATGCCAAAGGCATCGTCCAGGACCTTGGCCATGGGAGCCAGGCAGTTGGTGGTGCAGCTGGCGTTGCTGATAATGGTTTCCGAGCCGGTGAGGATGTCCTCATTTACGCCCAGCACTACGGTGGGGATGTTGCCCGTGGCAGGCGCCGAAATCACTACTTTCTTCGCACCAGCCGTGATGTGCTGACCAGCACCAGCCTCGTCCACGAAGCGGCCCGTGGACTCCAGCACCACGTCGATGCCCATGTCTTTCCAGGGCAGCAGCTTGGGGTCGCGCTCGGCCAGGGCGGCGATGCGCTGTCCGTTTACCGTCAGGCTGTTTTCGTCATAGCTCACCGAACCGTTGAAGCGGCCGTGTACCGAGTCGTACTTCAGCAGGTGGGCCAGCGTCTTGTTGTCGGTCAGGTCGTTGATTGCAACAACTTCCACATTGTCGCGCTCGAGCAGCGACTTAAAAGTGAGGCGGCCAATGCGGCCAAAGCCGTTGATGGCGACTTTAATTTTTGCCATTGGAAAATGGGGAAAGAGTAAGTGACCGGGCACCCACGTGGTAACCCGTTAAACGCGGGGCGAAGATAGCAGGCATAAGAGGAAGGCCCATCATTACCCCGCCGCTAAGCCTTATTTCGTTCTATATCGTCGGCCAACTCCATGTTTATCGGACAGCCCCTGCCCTATGCTGAAAATTTTTCTCCCTGAAAAACAAGCTCCTTTGCCCTTATCTGCACTTTTTTTTGAAGACACCCTTGCAGTGAAAACAAGCTGCTGTATCTTTGCACCACCAAAACGAAACAAGGTCCGTTCGTCTAGGGGTTAGGACTGCAGATTTTCATTCTGCCAACAGGGGTTCGATTCCCCTACGGACTACTAAAAAGGCCCTCTGCAATGCGCAGAGGGCCTTTTTGTTTTCCTTGCGTTTCAACTGTCTTTCGGGCTAAATGAGCAATTGTAGCTACACAGTCCGGAGAATTGACTTGAAGAAGCCACCGCTTCGACGAATGAACATTGCTAGCCAGGCTCAACATGCTTCAGCTGTCTTTTGCCAGCACTGCTAGCCTTTTATGTGAGCCTGCAGCCTCTGTTCCGGAGATTTTAGTGCGCTGCCGCCAGGCGCAGGCCTTGCTCATAGCGGGCATAGGCAGACTGGCCGCCGGATTCCAGGTAAAGGAACGGCTCAATTAATTCCAGCTCCATGAGCAGCAGCTCGCCGTTGGTATCCTGGAGGCCATCGACGCGGGCGTAGAGGCAGCCGGGAGCAAAGTCGCGCACGATGCGGTCGGCGGTGGCGCGCAGGGATGCGGGCGCCTCGCGGGGCTCGATGCTGCCACCCAGGTAGTGCTGCACCCGGAAGTCGCCGGCTTTGGGGGCTTTCAGGACGCAGTGGCTGAATGCGCCGCCCAAATAAATCAGCGACCATTCCCCTTGCAGCTGAATCTGGGGCTGGAAGGGCTGGGCCAGGTAGTCTTCATGCGCTAGCAGGGCCGTCAACTCGGGGGCCCGGTGGGTGGCTTCGGCGCGGTTTAGGTCGAAGGTGTTTTTGGCCCCGCCGCTTACGGCTGGCTTCACCACCAGCCGCTCGGTAGCAAGTTGGGCAAACAGCTCGTCGGGGTGGAAGCTGCTGCCTTGGGGCAGCCAGTGGGTGGGCACAATGCGCACACCGGCCTGCTCCATGTCCCGCAGGTACTTTTTATCGGCGTTCCAGCGCACTGTAGCAGTAGGATTCAGCAGCCGCACTCCCAGCTGGTCGAGGGAATCCAGCCACTGATAGAACTCCCCTACCCGGTCGAAATAATCCCAGGGCGACTTCAGCACGACAACGTCGTACTGGCGCCAGTTCACTGCCGGGTCGGTCCAGAGGCAGTAATCGACGTGGTGGCCCTGCTCGCGCAAGTAGCGTAGAAGCAGGCTGTCTTCGTCGTCCTGGTTGCTGGCATATTGGGCCAGTACCTGAGACGTTACTAGAGCTAGGTTCATAGAGTTTGAAAAGTGCTGACTGCTCCAGGCAGCAAGGCTGGGCAATGTAGTGGAAGCTTGTTTGGTCTCCTCATGGCCGAGGGGCGCTCCGCCTTACGCAGCCGGGTAACATAAAGCTTCAATGCGCTTCGATAAGTTATTCCTTCTGTCCTGTTGACGGGAGCTATCCGCTCGGCTGTTCACATCCCCAGCCATCCGGCCACTAACGCGCCCACCAGCGTATTGAAAAAGTTAACCGCGTTGTTGCCCAGGTAGTGACGGCGCTCCAGGGTGGCCCCCAGCAGCGCATCGGCCAGGTTGCCGGCGGTACCGGCAATTATTAACCACCAGAAGGCCGGCAGCTGCCCATGGCTGACGGCGTACACCGCCGCCAGCAGAGCCGCACCCAGGACTCCACACAAGGTGCCTTCCAGGCTTATCACCCCATTCTCGCCGCGCGTATCGGGCCGCCAGCTGAGGATGTTGTAGTAGCTCCGCCCGTAGACGTTGCCCAGCTCGGAGGAAAGGGTATCGGCAGCTGCGGCAGCCAGGCTGCCGGCCAGCATAAGGCGGGCCAGGGGCGCGTAAGCCGGCAGCAGGCAGGCAGCCAGCGCCAGCAGGGTGGCCACGCCGGCGTTGGCCCACACCTGCCCGGCGGTGCGGCGGCCCTGGTTGGCTTCGGCCAGGCCCAGGCGGCGCTTGTCGGCTACTTTCCAGGCGGAGGCGGCCGAGCCCAGCAGGAAAAACAAAGTAAGGAGTGCTACGCTCAGCAGGCCGCCGCCCAGCGCAATCACCAGGCCGCTACAGCCGCCCAGCACCACCCCGGGGCCGGTCAGCTTACCGGCCCGCCAGCTGTAGGCCATGCCCAGGGCCAGCACCGGCAGCGCGCAGAGCACAGACGCAAGCGTCGTCATTCGCTAGGGCCGCGCTACGGCTGGGTCCTGCCGCTGATGCCCTTTCAGGCCATACCACAGAATGTAGAGGTAGCAGAGCACGGGCAGCAGAAACGCCAGGCGCAGGGCGTGTACTCCTCCCCCACCCAGGCTGCTGTCGGCCATTAGGCCAAACATGGGCGGCACCACGGCCCCGCCCACGATAGCCGCCGAGAGCAGGCCCGACGCTTCCTCCGTGTGGCGCCCCAGGCCGGCCACGGCCAGCGTGAAGATGGTGGGAAACATAATGGAGTTCATCAGCCCCACGGCCAGCAGGCTCCACATGGCCAGCTCCCCGCGGCTGCTGATAGAGAGCAGCACCAGCGCTACCGCGCCCACGGCGTTAAAGACCAGCACCCGCCCCGGCCGCAGCTTGCTCAGCACGGCGGCCCCGATGAAGCGGCCCACCATGGCCGCCCCCCAGTAGAGGCCGACCTTGTAGCCGGCCTGCAACGCCGTCATGCCCATCACCTCGGGCTGATTGAGGTAGCTGACGATGTGCGAGCCAATGGCCACTTCCGCCCCTACATAGGTGAAGATGCCCACCAGGCCCAGCAGCAGGTGGCGGTAGCTCCAGGCCCGGGTGGTATCGCCGGCCGCCGCCGGTGCGTGCGCTATCTGCGGCATGCGGAGAACACTCAAGGCCAGGCTAATCAGAATCAGGGTGGCCCCGATGCCCAGGTAGAGCATCTGCACGGGCGAGACGTCGAGCGCTGCGGCCTGGGAGGCGGAGAGCTGCTTCAGGTCGGGCAGGTGCGAGAGGATAAGCGCGGCGCCCAGGAAAGGGGCAATAAACGTAGCCAGGGAGTTGAAAGCCTGCGTGAGGGTGAGGCGGGCCGAGGCCGACTCCGGCGGCCCCAGAATGGACACGTAGGGGTTGCCGGCCACCTGCAGCGTAACAATGCCCGAGGCCAGCACGAACAAGGCGCCTAAGAACAGCTCGAAGGTGCGGCTTTCCGCAGCGGGGTAAAACAGAAAGCAGCCCAGCGCGGCCACCAGAAAGCCCACCAGCATGCCGCCTTTGTAGCCGATGCGCTTTACCAGCAGCCCGGCCGGGATTCCCATAAACAGGTAAGCCCCGAAAAAGCAGGAATTGACCAGGTTCACCTTGGCATAGCTGAGCGTAAACAGGCCCTTGAGGTAGGGAATGAGGATGTCGTTCAGGCAGGTGATAAAGCCCATCATGAAGAACAGCACCGTGAGCGAGGCCAGGGCCGAGGTGTAGCGCGGCGCGGGGCCAGACGCCGTTGGGGCAGCCGAGGGCTGGGAAGCAGGAGCGGCAAGAGCCATAGAAACGCAGTAAAGAATGGAAGTCGGAAGGCGGGGCCGCGCGGCGCTAGGCGTTGTCGGCCGCGCTGGAATAGTACCGCTGCAGAATGCTGCGGACTTTGTCCTCGGTAAGCGGCTTGTTGAGGAAGCCGGCAATGTTGAGGCGCTGTATGCGCTCTACATCGTGGGGGTGCAGCGAGGTGGTGAGCATGACGATGATGACGGCATTCTTCTGCGCCAGCGGAAACTGGCTGTAGGCTTCCAGAAAGCCAAACCCATCCATCACCGGCATTTTCACATCCAGCAGCACCAGCACGGGGCTTTCCGCGCTGGCCTCCTGGCACTGGCTCTGCAGCAGGGTCAGGGCTTCCTGCCCGTTGAGGGCCACGAGTAGCTTGCGGGCCACGTCGAGGCGCTGCAGCAACAGCTGGTTCAGGTAGTTGGTCGTTTGGTCGTCGTCAACCAACAGGGCACAGGAAAGCTTTTGCATGGCATGCCAGAGGAACAGGGAAACAGTCGGGTGCTGAAAACCACTGCTTGCGCGTGGTTTTACACGGCAAAATAGACCGAAAATGTTGAGCCGTGCCCCAGCCGGCTGCTCACCTCGATGCGGCCGCCGGCATTTTCCACCATCTTCTTCACCATGTAAAGCCCAATGCCACTGCCCTCTACATGGTCGTGCAGGCGCTGAAACATGCCAAACAGCTTCTGCTCGCTGCTCAGGTCAATACCCAGGCCATTGTCCTGCACTTCGAGCACCACAAACTCGCCGGCCGGGTGGCAGCGCAGCCATACCTGCGGTGCCCGGTGGGCAGCCCGGTACTTCAGGGCGTTGCTGAGCAGGTTGTAAACCACCGAGCGCAGGTTTTTCTCGGAGAACACCACCTGCCGGCACTCCAGGTTTTCCACGTCGAGCACGGCCCCGGTTTCCTGAATCAGGGGCTGCAGGTCCAGGCACACATCGGCCACCACGGCAGCCAGATCCGCAATTTCGGTGGGCTTGCCGTGCTCTTTCTGGAGCTTGGACACGTCGGTGAGCTGCTCAATGGTTTTCTTGAAGCGGTTCACCGAGTCCTGCATCAGGTTCAGGATAACATCAACTTCTCCCGTGCCGTGGCTGCCCGTGGGCAGCTCCACCAGCAGGGCGTGCAGCAGGCCCTCGATGTTGCTGATGGGGGCCTTCAGGTCGTGGGAGGCCGTGTAGATGAAGTTGTCGAGGTCGACGTTGGCGCGGGTGAGCTGCTCGTTGTTGTCGCGCAGCTGGCGCTGGGCCTGGGCAATGCGCTCCAGGGCCAGCTTGTGCTCGTGAATGTCGGTGTAGGTGCCAATCCACTGAATAATCTGACCTTCGGCATTGCGCGAGGGCAGGGCCCGGCCCAGCATCCAGCGGTACTGCCCGTCGCGGTGGCGGATGCGGCACTCCACTTCCAGAGGCTCTTCGGTGCGCAGGCTTTCGGCCCAGCGCTCCGCCGCCAGGGGCAGGTCGGCGGGGTAGATGTAAGCCGACAGCCAGGATGCTTGGGGGGGCTGCGGGGCCGGGCCGGCGTAGTCGAACCAGCGGCGGTTCAGGTAGGTATTCTGGCCTTGAGGATTCGCCGTCCAGGCAATCTGCGGGATGCCTTCCATCACGCGGGTGGCTTCGGCGGCGGCGCGCTCCACGGCACGGCGGGCGGCCTGCTGCTTTTCCAGCTCCTCGGCCGTGCGCCCAATCACCTCGTTCTGCTCGGCCACCACCGCCCGGATGGTTTCAATCTCGCGCTGGGCCGACAGGTCGGTGACGATAACGGCCAGGGCCGGCATCTCGTGAAACACCAGCACGTTCATGCTCAGCGAAAAGGGCACCAGCACGCCGGGCCTGGTGCGCAAGGGCAGCTCGCCCTTGCCGCGGCCGGCCCAGCCCGTTTCCCACAGCTGCTGCCAGCTGCTGCGGAAGTCGGCCGGCACAAAGGCCAGGAAAGAACGGCCAATCACTTCTTCCAGGGCACAGTCAAGCAGCCGGGCCAGGCTGGCGTTGCAGTACAGAATGGTGGCGTCGTCGCTCAGCATCAGGGCGCCCTCGTTCATCTCCTCAATCAGGGTGCGGTACTCCTGGTCGGCTCCCTGCAGGGTGAAGATGCGCGGCCCGTCGGTGGTTTGCACGGCCAGCGCATCCACGGCCCCGGTCCGGATGGCCTGGATAAGCTCCTGGGCTTCTTCGAGCTGGTAGCGCAGCTCCGCGTTTTCGCGGGCCAGCTGGCCAAGGCTATCGAGGGCGGTCGGCTTATCCATGGCCAGCGTCTTGCTCGTCGGATTCGCGCAGGCCCAGGGCCTGCAGCACCCGGCGCCGGTCGGAAAGGTCGCCTACCAGGCGGCGCACCAGGCCGGGACTTTTCTTAATCAGGGTGGGCACGCCAATAAGCTGCTCCTGCTCGGCCAGCTCGGGCTGCTGGTAGATGTCGACTATCACCAGCTCGTAGCGTCCTTTCAGGTACTGCTCGCAGATTTCCTTGATGTTGCGCACGGCCCGGGTAGAGTTGGGCGTTGCGCCGGTAATGAACAGGTGCAGCACATAGTCGTCTACGGGCTGGCTTAGCCACTCTTCTAATTCCCTCTCGTCCATGCCCGCGGCTTATTTGTGGTCCAGGGGCCGGATGTCGAGGCCCACCAGCACCTTTTCCTCGTTGGAAAGGTCGCCGATAATCTTGCGGATGGGCTCGGGCACCTTGCGCACCAGGGTGGGAATGGCAAGAATCTGGTCGCCCTCGGCCAGCTGCGGGTTTTTCAGCAGGTCGATTACTTCCAGCTGGTAGCGGCCTTTCAGGTACTGCTCGCAGTAGCTTTTCAGGTTGGCAATGGCGGTTACGGACTTGGGCGTCTGGCCGGCTACATACAGGCGCAGCTCCCAGGTTTCGTCGGCGCTGGCCAGCGCAATGTGGGTGGTTTCCTGATTCATGGCGCGGTTAGACATTGGGCGTAGGCATGTCGGCAGACGGCGAGTTTTTCTGCGCCGGGAACGGGCTGGCCACCTGCTGGCGGCTTTTCACCTGGGTTTGCTGCCGGTGCTTTTCCTCGCTGTTGATTTGGCGCAGCTCCTCCTCCACCGACTCAAACTCGGTGCGCAGGTTGGCAATGGTGCCTTCCAGCAGGCGGCGGCGGCGCTCCAGCTCCCGGTCTTTGCGCTCCATCTCCTGGCGGTAAGCCAGGGCTTCGGCTTCTTCCTTGAGCTGCTGCGACAGGCGGCTGGCGCCCGTCACGATGCCGGTGGGCCCAATTACTACGTCGAGCAGCTGTATGCCGTGCTCGGTCACGATAAACTCGCGCACCTGGTTGGAGTGGGCCATGCCCCGGGCCTTGAGAATGCTCAGCCCGCGGTTGCGCTCGCCAATGCCTTCGAGGTCGCGTACGGTAATCCAGGTATCGACCAGCGACGACACGCCTTCTTCGGTCATCTCCTGCTGCACGTTGCGGCCGCTCACCAGGGAAGTAAACAGGGCCGTGATGCCGTTCACCTTCAGGTAGTCGATGAGGCGGGTGAGCATGCTGCGCACCTCGCTGATGTTGCCCACCGTGACCAGGTTGCTGATGGGGTCGATTACCACGGCGTCGGGCCGGTAGTCGGCAATGACTTTGTGGATGGTGACCAGGTGGCGCTCCAGGCCGTTGAGGGTGGGCCGTGAGGCCTCGATGCGCAGCTCCCCGCCGGCCACGCAGCGCTCCAGGTCGATGCCTACCGACTTCATGTTGCGCACCAGCTGCTGCGGCGACTCTTCAAAGGCAAAGAAGAGGCAGCGCTTGCCCTGCTCGCATATTCTGCTGGCGAAGGAAGCCGCCAGGGTGGTTTTGGCCGTGCCCGCCGTGCCGGTTATCAGCACGCTGCTGCCTTCGTAAAAGCCGCCGCGGCCAAACATGTCGTCGAGGCCGGGCACGCCCGACGACACTATCTGGTCGGACACCTCGTGCTTCAGCTTGAGGGAAGTGACGGGCAGCACCGAAATGCCTTCCTCGGTAATCAGGTACGGGTACTCGTTGGTGCCGTGGGTGCTGCCGCGGTACTTCACAATGCGCAGGCGGCGGGTAGTAATCTGGTCCACCACGCGGTTGTCGAGCAGAATGACGCAGTCCGACACGTACTCTTCCAGGCCCTGCCGGGTGAGGGTGCCCTCGCCGCGCTCGGCGGTGATGAGGGTAGTTACGCCCTTGTCCTTGAGCCAGCGAAACAGGCGCCGGATTTCCGAGCGCAGCACGCCCTGGTTGGGGAAGCCCGAAAACAGCGACTCGATGGTGTCGAGCACCACGCGCTTGGCCCCGATGGAGTCGATGGCGTAGCCCAGGCGAATAAACAGGCCTTCGAGGTCGTACTCGCCGGTTTCCTCAATCTCGGAGCGGTCCACGTGTACGTGGTCGACGCGCAGCATCTTCTGGGCTTGCAGCCCGGGCAGGTCGAAGCCCAGGGAGGTAACGTTGGCGGCCAGCTCGGCCGCGGTTTCCTCAAAAGCCATCAGCACGCCCGGCTCGTTGAACTCCAAGATGCCGCGCACCAGGAACTCGATTCCCATCAGGGTTTTGCCGCAGCCGGCGCTGCCGCACACCAGCGTGGGGCGGCCCAGCGGCAGGCCGCCTTCGGTTATTTCATCGAGACCGTCAATGCCCGTGCGAGCTTTTGGCAGTTGGGGCAGCACAACGCTTCCCTGGGGTTCGTTTTCGGGCATGGAAACAGAGGTAAATCCAACAAATTTAACCGGACCAAGGCATAACGCAGCAGATTATAAACAATGGCTAGCTCTTAATTTAAACCAGCTAAGTCTTTCAATTTTCGAATAATAACAACTGAAAAGCAGAACCGCTGTTTATATCAACCTGCTTCCTGCATGCAAGTTATAACCCGGGCCGCTGGTCCGGTCTGAATAAAGCAAAAGGCCCGGACGCAGCGTGCGTCCGGGCCTTTTTACGGGTAAATACGGGTTAGGGCCGGGCAAAGCGCGGGTCGCGGACAAAGCTGGAGTCGGTCAGGGTTTTCAGGAAAGCAATAATCTGCCGCTTTTCCGTGGCTGTGAGTCCAAGCTGACTGCTCGGAGCCTGGAATGGGTCGTTGGTGGCATTCACGATGAGCGGGTCGATGTTGGGGCTGTTGCGAGCCACGTGCTCATTGTAGTGGTCAAGCACCTGCTCCAGCGTGCCAAAGCGGCCGTCGTGCATGTAGGGAGCCGTCAGCTCGATGTTGCGCAGGGAGGGTACCCGGAACTTGCCATTGTCGGAGGCGCGGCCCGTCACGGCGCCCAGGCCCAGGTCGGTGAGGGTGGCATCGAGGCCGTTGTTGCGAAACTCGCGGTCGGTTTGCAGGTCGCCGGCGTGGCAGTCGCTGCAGTTGCCGCCGCGCACGCGGCCGTCGGGGTGGGTCACGAACAGCTGCAGGCCGCGCAGCTCGTCGCTGTTCAGCAGGGTGCGGTTGCCGCGGCGGTAGCGGTCGAAGCGGGAGTTGCCGGAAATCAGGGTGCGCTCGAACTGGGCCAGGGCCTTGAGGGTGTTTTCCTCGGTGATGTCCTGCCCGCGGAAGGCCTTGCGGAACAGGTCCACGTACTTGGGCATGCCCTTGAGGCGGGACACACCGGCCGTAAGGGGCAGGTGCATCTCAATGGGGTTTTCGAGGGGCACGCGGGCCTGCTGCTCCAGCGTGGCCGAGGCCCCGTCCCAGGTCAGCTTGTCTTCCCAAAGCAGGTTTTGCAGGGGCATGGAGTTGCGGGCGTGCCGGGCCCCGTTCACGCCCACGGCGCGGGGCTGGGCATCGGCAAAAGCTTTATCCTGCCGGTGGCAGGAGGCGCAGGAAATCGAGTTGTCGACCGACAGAGCCGTTTCGTAGAACAGGTGGCGGCCCAGCTCTACTCCTTCGTTGGTGAGGGGGTTGTTGGCGGGCTGGGCCGGGTTCTGCGGGAAGTTTTCGGGAATCTGCAGCCGGTACACCGTGGGCTCTGGTACCGGGTTGGGCTCGTTGGGGTCGTTGCAGCAGGACAGCACCCCCAATGCCAGCAGCGCTGCCGGCAGCCAGAACAGAAAACGAGCAGGACGCGGTGAGCTCATGCGCAGTGGCGGTTGTTAAGTGTTGTTAGTACCCTAGCGGAATAGAACAAAGAACTTCCTAATACCTGATACCTAATACCTAATACCTAATACCTGATACCTAATACCTAATACCTGATACCTAATACCTAATACCTAATACCTGATACCTAATACCTAATACCTAATGATTATGCACGTGGGCAGCCAGGAACATACCGGCGGCGATGTTGTCGGCCATGGTGTTGGAAATTCCCGTGGGCGACATCACGCGGTAGGTGGTAGCAAAGCTGATGCGGTTGGCGGCGTTGCTGCTCTCAAACATGGCCAGCGGATTTACCGGTATGTGGATGGAAGACTCGCCGTGGTCGCCTACGGCCAGCTTGGCGGTGCCGAAGGAGATGGTGATGGGCCGGATGTTGGGCACGCCACCGATGTGGAAGGTGATGGCGCCGGTGGGCGAGTCGGGCGAGCTGCCTTCGAGCTTGCTGTAGATGTAGCCCTGGTTCCAGTCCCAGAACATGCCCTGGCCGGCGTCGAGGGCGCCGGTTTGGGCGCCGGCACTGTTGCGGGCCGCATCAACACCGGCCAGGAAGCTGATGCCGGTATACTCGCCCAGGGGAATGCTGGGCAGGCTCAGCTGGGCCGTGAGGGGCTTGGCGGCATCAATGAGGTAGTAGCTTTCGGGCACGGCGTAGTCGCTGCCATCGGCCCGGAGCAGGCGCACGTTGGAAACGTAGTATTTGAAAGCCGTGGGGGTAAAGCTCTGTCCATCCGACTTGGTGACGGCCCGGCCCAGGGCGAAAGAGTTGCCGTTGGCCTGGGCATCAAAGTGCACGCCCACGCTGCCGGTGAGGGTATCGGAGTCTTTTTTGCAGCTGCTGAGTAGGGTGGCGGCCAGCGGCAGGGTTAGCAATAGCGTAGAGAGCTTCATGGAGTAGTGTAGGAGTGCGCAAACGGTGTTCCGGCTCAGGCCCGAAAGCCAGACAGGTGAAAGCGGTAAAAGGTGCAATGCCCCCGCTTGCGGCGGCCTTTCAAATATACAGAAAAGGCCGCGCTAACGGCACCATAAGGCCCGCAACAATCACACCGAAAGACGTAATTCGGCTTTCCCCGGGCCTCTCCCCTGCCCCGGCCACCACCAACTACTGGGCTTGCTCCACTTCCACCTCGATGCTGACGATGGTGCCGCGGCCGGGCTGGGACTGAACCTGCAGCGTGCCGCCCAGCAGTGCCACGCGGTTGCGAATGCCGGCTAGGCCAATGCCTTCGAGCGGGGCGCTGGCCAGCATGTTGGCATCGAAGCCCTGGCCGTTGTCTTCCACGCTTACTTCGAGCAGCTTGTTTTCCCGTACCACGTGCACCTCTACCTCGGTGGCCTGGGCGTGCTTGAGCACGTTGTTGAGCAGCTCCTGCACAATGCGGTACACGGCAATCTCAACCGGGGCCGGCAGGGCGGGCTCCAGCCCCTGCAGGTGCAGGTTAATGGGCAAGTGGCGGGGCGAGATGCGCTTCACCAGCTCTTCGAGGGCAATGCGCAGGCCGAAGTCCTGCAGAATGCCGGGGGTGAGCTCGAAGGAGATGGTGCGGGTGGTGCGAATGGCTTCGTTGAGCAGCTTAAGGGACTCGGCCGGCGGCCGGGCGCTGCCCTTGCCTTCGAGGCTGAGCTTGGTGGCGTACAGCACCTGGCCCAGGCCGTTGTGCAGGGCTTCGGCGATGCGCTTGCGCTCGGTTTCCTGGGTTTCGAGAATGGCCGACAGCACTTCCTGCTGCTGGCGCAGGCGCAGGCGGGTGGCTTCCTCGGCCAGGCGGTTGCGCTCGGTTACGTCGCGGATAATGGCCAGGATGCCGGTCACCTCGCCGCTCTGGCTGCTGAGCGGTACCAGGTAGGTGTCGTACTCGCCATCGCGGTGGCTGAACCGCAAGCCCAGCAGGGCCACCTGCTCGCCGGCCAGCACGCGCTGCACCGAGGCCAGCGTTTCGGGGTTGTTGAAGCGGGGGTACACCTCGAAGATGGAGCGGCCCAGCACGGCTTCGGCTGAAAGGCGGGCGTAGCGGGCGGCCTCGACGTTCCAGGCCGTGATGCGGCCCTCGCGGTCGAAGGCGGCAATGCCGTCGATGCTGTGCTGGAGCAGGCTGTCGGAGAACTCCTTTTCGCGGCGCAGCTGGGCCTGGGTTTCGCGCCGGTGGGTAATGTCGCGCACAATGCCCGTCAGGCGCAGGGGGTGGCCCTCGTCGCTTCGTACCACGGTGCCCATAACCGTTATGGTACGCACGCTGCCATCGAGCTGCCGAATGCGGTGCTCCGAGTCGAGGGGCGTGCCGTCGTGAAACACCTGCTGGATGCGGGCTTCCACCAGGGCCAGGTCGTCGGGGTGTACGGCGCTCATCACCTCGGCGAAAGTGAGCACGGCGGGCGTGGCCTCGTACCCGAAAATGGCCCGGGCGCGGCCATCGAAGTAGAGCTGGTTGCTGCTTATCTCCCAGCTCCATACGCCGCTGGCCGAGGCGGTAAGCGCCAGCTGCAGGCGGTCCTGGCTGACGCGCAGCTCTTCTTCAGCCTCGTAAAGCGCCGTCACGTCGCGAAACACGCCGGCGAAGGTTTGGCGGCGCCCGTCGCGCACGAGGCGGCCGGCCAACGATACGTGGTGTACCGAGCCGTCGGCCCACAGCACGCGGTAGTCGAGGGCCAGGGCGGTGCCGTACTCAATGGCCACCTGGTAGGCGGCCGCTACGCGGTCGGCATCGGCCGGGTGCAGGGCCTGGTTCAGCTCGTCCATGGCAATGGGCCGGGGGTCGTAGGCCCGGCCGAAGATGGCCTGGGTGCGGGCATCGCACTGCACCAGGCTGCTGGCCACGTCCCAGGTAAAAATGCCGGTTTCGGAGGCACCCAGGGCCATTTGCAGGCGCTCCTCGCTCAGGCGCAGCTGCTCGCGGGCGGTGCGTGGGGTGGTCACATCGCGCCAGATGGCGTGCAGCAGGGGGCGGCCCTGTACCAGTACGGGGTTGAACGACAGCTCGTCCCACACCTCGCGGCCGTTGGGCAGGGTGCGCCGCAGCTCGATGCGGCACCAGCCCGAGGTTTGGGCCAAATCCAGGCAGGTGTTGAGGGTGTCGATGGTAAGGCGGCCGTCGGGCTGGCGCTCGGGCCAGAACGGCAGCATGGACTTGCCCCGCACCTGCCGGGGGTCCGTTGTGCCCAGCAGGCGCAGGGCGGCGGCGTTGAAGTCGACGAAGCTGTGGCCTTCGAGCAGAATCATGCCGTCGTTGCTTTGCTCGAAGGTGGCGCGGAAGCGGGCCTCGGCGGCTTCGCGGGCCAGGGTGGCCTCGCGGCGCTGGCTGACGTCGAGCACCACCAGGCGGCACTGCGGCGCGTCAGGGCCGGTGGCTACCTGCAGGCCTTCGAGCTGCACGTACACCAGGCGGTTGTCGTCGCGGCGCAGGCGCAGCTCCAGCTGCTGGGCCCGCTCGGTGCGGAACACCCGGGCCAGAAACTGCCCGAAGGCCTCCCGGTCGGTGGGCTCCACAAACTGGCCGAAGCGGCGTCCCTGCAGGCGCTGGCGCACGGCCCCCAGCAGCTGGGCCCCGCAGAGGTTGAGCTGCTCGATGACGCCGGCGTCGCTCAGGGAAAAGTAGCCCACCGGCGCAAAGTCGTAAAGGTCTACGTACTGAGCCCGGGCCGCCTGGGCTTCGGCCTGGGCCAGCAGCAGCTCTTCGTACTGCATCTCCAGCTCAATCTGGTGCACCTGCAGCTCCTGCACCAGGCGCTGCAGGTCGGCCGGCGTCTGGCGCTCGGTGGCCTGCGTCACCAGCTGCCGGCGGGTTTCGGCCCGCGCCCGCAGCGCGTGCAGCGCCTCGTGCACCAGGGTCGGAGCGGGAGCCGGGCGGGCCGCGGGCACGTTCTTATCAGCGGGCAGGTCGGAAGCAGCGTCCGGGGGAAGTGTTGTCATAGCAGCCAGATGGTACACCCAATGTAGCCAACACAGGGCAAGCGCAGTACGAAACTTTGGCCTTAGGGGTGAACGCGGCGCCCCATTTGCCCTGGCGTTGGCGCCCCGGCCTGCCTGGCATTCCGGCTCCCAAGGGCGGCCGCTATCATTGCGAGCGCAGCGAAGTAAACGCAGTTCGGCGTAGCCAATCGGTCCTCTAGCACTCAGTCACCTTGAGATGTGATACATAAAAAGCCCCAATGCCGGTTCTGGCGTTGGGGCTTTTCACATCCTTAGGCTGGTCGCTGAGAACAGGACGGATTGCTTCGGCTCCGCCTCGCAATGACACGCTCAAAAGGCTCTTTTAGTCATTGTTCACTGTTAACTGTTAACTACTCCTCTACGCTTCCCGCATGCCCAGCAGCACTTTGCCGGTGTGCACGCCGCGGCTGGTGATGCAGCGGCCGTAGAGGAGCAGGCGGCGGGGGCCGGCGCCGGGGAAGGTGGCGGTGAGCTCGAAGTCGTCGAAGGGCTGGGTGGGGTTTTGCAGCACGGCCTGCAGGTGCTGGCGCAGGGCGGGGCTGTGCCACACGCCGCCGTCGAGGTCGTGCAGGGGCTGGCCCTTGGCCTGCTCGGGCTCCACGCTAAACAGCTCGGAGAAGGCCTTGCTCAGGGCCAGGATGTGCAGGTTGCGGTCGAGCACGAGCAGGGGCTCGCGCACGGTTTCGACGATGCTCTCAGCCAGGGCGGTGCTTTCCTGCAGCTGGGTTTCGAGGGTTTTGAGGGCCGTGATGTCGGTGAAGGTGATGACGGCCCCGCTGATGTAGTTGTCGAGGGTGCGGTAGGGCAGGATGCGCATGGCAAACCAGGCCCCGTCGGTGGTCTGGATGTTGGCTTCCACGGTCACGAGGCGGTCGAGCACCTGCTGCAGGTCTTTCAGCAGGCGCTCGTAGCGCAGGTGGGGCGCGAAGTGGGTGATGGGCCGGCCTAGGTCGGAGGGCAGCAAGCTCACAATGCGGTTGATGCTGGGTGTAAAGCGCTTGATGACGAGGTCGTGGTCGAGGAAGATGGTGGCTATTTCGGTCGCGTCGAGCAGGTTTTTCATGTCGTTGGCGGCCTGGCTCAGCTCCTCGGTTTTGCTCAGGTACTGCATGTTGAGGGTCATCAGCTCCTCGTTGAGGCTCTGCATCTCCTCCTTGTTGGTCATGGCCTCCTCGTTGGTGCTTTGCAGCTCCTCGTTGGCGCTCTGCAGCTCCTCGTTGGTGCTCTTGAGCTCTTCCACGCTGCTTTCCATCTCCTCGATGGTGTTTTGCAGGCGGTGCTTGGTGAACTGCAGCTCCTTTTCCAGCGAGGCCACCACGGCATCGCGCGAGATGTCGGCCCCGATGGTGGCCTTGCCCAGGCGCACCTTGCGCGGCGTGGGCTGGTCTTCAAACACCACCAGCAGCAGGCCGGCCAGCTGCTCGGGCTCTTCCAGGTACTTCACCGTGATGCGCAGCAGCTGAATGCCGGCTTCGGTTTTCACGCGCACGTTTTCTACTTCCACCGTCTCGCGGGTGCTGGTGGCCCGGAACACGGCGCCGCTCACCTCGTAGCTCAGCTCCTCGCGGGTCATGTCGAAGAGGTTGAGGCCGCCCAGGCCGGGGGCCGGCTCCAGGTAGCGGCCGGTGCGGCCGTTCACGTACAGGATTTCGCCCTTGTTGTTGATAACGACGGCCGGCGGCGTGTACTGGCGCAGTAGCAGCTTCTGGACGAGGGCGGCGAAGGGCCCGTCTTTGCGGGGGGAGGTGGGGTTCATGGAGCCAGTAGCGGGCGAGGGCGGCGCCTGGTGGCGTACCATGGCCGTGGGAAAATAAAACAGCCGGGTAAGCGGCGAGCTGGTTTCGAGGCGGAGGGAAATCTTCCACTTCACGTCCAGGGGCTGAAACAGGTCCTGGAAGCCCGTCAGGTTTTCGCTGGGCCCCAGAAACAGCAGGCCGCCGGAGTTGAGGGCGTAGTGAAACACGGGCAGCAGGGTTTTTTGCAGCTCGGCCGAGAGGTAGATGAGCAGGTTGCGGCACACCAGCAGGTCGAGCTTGGTGAAGGGCGCGTCCTTGTTGATGTTGTGCACGGCAAACACCACCAGGTCGCGCACCTCTTTTCGAATCTGGTAGAAGCTGTCGACCTTGGTGAAGTAGCGGCGCAGGCGCTCGGGGCTCACGTCGGCGGCAATGTTCTCGGGGTACATGCCCACGCGGGCCACGTCGATGCCGTCGGCGTTGAGGTCGGTGGCGAAAATCTGGATTTTGAGGTAGCGCGTGGGCTCCATCAGCTCCAGGCATTCGAGCAGGGTAATGGCCAGCGAATAAGCCTCCTCGCCCGTGGAGCAGCCCGGCGCCCACACCCGAATGGTGCTGTCGGCGGGCTTCTGGCGCAGCACGGGCATGAGGCGCACCTTCAGCATCTCAAACGCTTCCTGGTCGCGGAAAAACTTCGTCACACCGATAAGCAGCTCCTTGAACAGGGCCTCCACCTCGGCGGGGTTTTCCTGCAGGTAGCGCACGTAGTGGGTAAACTCCTTTATCTGGTGGGAGTTCATGCGGCGCTCGATGCGCCGGAACACGGTGTTGCGCTTGTAGAAGGAAAAGTCGTGCCCGGTCTGGGCCCGGATGAGCAGGAAGATTTTCTGCAGGGCGTGGGCCGGCTTGGAATCCGACTCGGGCTCCTCGCGGCGGGGCCGCAGGTGCACGGGCTTGTTCACGTATTCGAGCAGGCGGCCCGGCAGCTGGTGGGCGGGCAGGATGTAGTCGACAAACTCGGTGGCGATGGCCGAGCGCGGCATGGAGTCGTACTCGGCCGTGTCGGGCGACTGCACCATCACCATGCCGAAGTTTTCCATCACCATCTTCAGGCCAATGGTGCCGTCGGAGCCCAGCCCCGAGCAGATGATGGCCACGGCCCGCTCCCGGGCATCCTTGGCCAGGCTCTGGAAAAAGAAGTCGATGGGCAGGCGGCGGCCGGCCTGGGCGCTGGGCGCAAACAGCAGCAGCGTGCCGTGCAGCATGCTCATGTCGACGCCGGGCGGGATGACGTACACCCGGTTGGGGCGCACCCTCAGGCCGTCGGTGGCTTCCATCACTTGCATGCGGGTGAAGTGCTGCACCACCTGGGCCAGCTGCGAGTCCTGGTCGGGCGCCAGGTGGCTGATGACGATGAACGCCATGCCGGTATCGGCGGGCATGGCCTGAAAAAACTGCTCGAAGGCGCTGAGCGAGCCGGCCGAGCCGCCCAGGGCCACCACCGGAAACTTGTCGGCGCCGTCGTCCTGGCGCTGGGCCTCGCGCACCTGCGGCGTCATGGCCGGCACCTCGAGCGGCAGCAGCTCGGCAGGCGTTTCCACAATGGGCGGCTCCTGGTCGGGAGTGGCGTGGTCGGGGGTGGCTGAAGTCATGGGCAGTGTCGGGAGCGGGAGCGGGAGCGGCGAAACGCTACCCGGCGCCAATAGGTGCGAGATGCAGGTATAGATGAGCGTTAGCGCTGGTCCAGCTTAACAGGCTAACGCAAAGCTTGTCCCCGAACACTACTGTTCGACTCCTGCCTTAACCGTCTGATTTGCGCCCTGCCCAATCCCCAAAATTACCTTAAAAAACGCAAGTGCCGCCTACCTTTTTTGGGGAAATCCCCGTACAAACATCCATCTTGCTGCTCGTTTTTCGTTGCCGGCGCTGGCCCAGCCCCAGGGCATACAGTGGAATCAGCCGGTGCAGCAAGTAACTGAAATACGGAACCCAACTCGTGGCCAAACCCTCCCATTTGATTGTTGTTGGCGCCTCGGCCGGGGGCATGCCGGCGCTGGTAAAGCTGGTAAGTCAGCTGCCGGGCGAGCTGCCGGCGTCGGTGCTGGTGGTACAGCATTTTTCCCCTGACTCCGACGGGCAGCACCTCGTCGACCGCCTGGCCCGGCATACCGGGCTGCGCTGCCGCCTGCCCCAGAACGGCGACCTGCTCGAAGACCGCACCCTGTACCTGGCCCCGCCCGACCGCCACCTGCTGGTGCGGGAGGGCCGCATTCTCGTCACCAAAGGGCCGCGCGAAAACCACTACCGCCCCGCTGCCGATGCCCTGTTCCGCTCGGCGGCCGTGGCGTATGGGCCCAATGTAATTGGCGTGGTGCTCACCGGCATGCTGCACGACGGCACGGCCGGGCTGGAGTTCATCAAGCGCTGCGGCGGCACCGCTGTGGTGCAGGACCCCCACGAGGCCGAATATTCCAGCATGCCCGAAACGGCGCTACGCAACGTGGCCATCGACCACGTGGTTACCCTCAGCCAGATGGGCCCGCTACTGGCCCGGCTTACCCAACAAGAATCGCAGCCCGGCTCTGCCCCGATACCGGAAGACTTAATCCAAGAAGCCGCCATCGCGGAACGTGTCGTGGGAAATACTGAAGACGTTGATAAAATCGGGCAGCTGGTGCCCATTACCTGCCCCGACTGCGGCGGCAACCTCTGGGAAATCACGCACGGCAAGGTGCTGCGCTACCGCTGCCACACGGGCCACACCTTCACTGGCGACAGCCTACTGAAAAGTACCCAGCACAACCTGGAAGAAACCCTGTGGGTGGCCCTGCGCATGATGGAGGAGCGCAAAAACCTGCTCACCAGCATGGCCAGCCGCGGCGAAAGCTTCTACTCGGTGCAGCAGGAAGAGCGGATTGAGGAAATCAAAAAGCACATCAACCGCCTGCGCGAGTTTCTCATCAACGGCGGCGGGGGCACCAGCGGCTCTACAGTGGTCACGCCGGAGGACTAGCAAGGTCTTTTTGGGTAGACCTTAGACATGAGACGTTAGACATTAGAAATGTTCTTGCAATAGAACTTTCTAACGTCTAAGGCCTAAATCCCTAAGAGACAATGCCCTCCTGCACCGCGTAGCGTATCAGGGCCGCCGTGTTTCGCATGTTGGTTTTGTCCAGGATGTTCTGGCGGTGGGTTTCAATGGTGCGCTTGCTGGTGAAGAGCTTGTCGGCAATTTCCTGGTTGGTAAAGCCTTCGGCAATGAGCTGCAGCACCTCGCGCTCGCGCTGCGACAGCTGCGGCGCGTCAGCGCCGGGTGCGCTGGCGTCGGGTGCGCTGGCGCCGGGTGCGCTGGCGCCGGGTGCGCTGGCGCTTGTCTTAAGCTTACGCAGCGCTTCCATTCCGGCTTCAGCACAGAGAAAGAAGCGGCCGGCAGCAACCGCCTCGATGCCCTGAACCAGCTCATCGACGCCCACGCTTTTGAGGATATAGCCGTGGGCACCGCCGTCGAGGGCACGCTGCATGTACTGCTCGTTTTCGAGCATGGACAGCATGAGCACCCGCACCCCGGGAAAATCTTTGCGCAGCTGGCTTAAGGTTTCGAGGCCGTCCATGCCGGGCATGTTGATGTCGAGCAACACCACGTCGGCCGGGGTGTTGGCGAGCTTTTCCAGCAGCTCCGGTCCGCTACCGGCTTCCTCTACTACTACCAGGTTGTCGCGCGTGGCCAGGGCATTGCGAATGCCGGTCCGCAGCACGGTATGGTCGTCGACCAGAAATACCCGAATCATAGACGAAACATTAGGCTACGTGGCGGCGGGTAAAGTAGAGCCGGAAGGTCTGGTGGTCGACGGGTGCCAGCTTGCGCACGCGCTCAATGGCCTCGCCCAGGGTAAGCTCGCCGTTGATGTAGCGTTGAAACAGATGTATGGTCTGGGCATCGGGCACGGCCCCGCTCAAAACTTCGATTTCAAGGGTGTTTTCGGCGGTGCGCCGGCGGCGCTGCCAGGCCTGCAGCTGGGCAGGCGTTAAGCCCTCGGGTGCGGGCTTGAACTGGATAGAGTGCATGTACGGGTGGGATAGAGAAACCGGCAGCCATCAGCAGAGGTGCCAGGGGGTTAATGCGTAAAAATTCGTGCTATAGGGTAAGCCTAGCTGGGGGTGGGCAGATGAAAGAAGCCCTGCCGCAAGCCTCGGCAGCGGGCCGAAAGCTTGTAAAGCAGGGCTGAAGAGTAGATAACAAAGTACGGAAACGTTTGCGGACGAACCAACCGGGCAAATACGGGTTTGACATCAGGTCGAGTACCGATTTTAGCTACGTATTTACCCGTGGCTTGGGCTCGCGCTCTGGCGGGCTAGCCCGGCTCATGCGGGTGAAATACATGCGGCAGTAGCAGCGCCTGGCCCCGCACGCTGCTTGGTGAAGCACCATACAAACCTGGTCAACGCAGGTCTTTCGGCCGCCCGCATTAATACGTAGAGCCGAAGAGCAGGCGGTTCCCCGGCTCCGTAAAACTTGGGATTTGTGCCCGCCGAGCTACTTTTTTTTACGGCTCAGGCAATCCGACGGCCTTGTGCTGCGTTAAAGCCCTGAGTGCAGTGCCGGGGCTCACCCCGGCACAGTGCTATTCCCCGCTACCGCGCCTGCCCACCTGACTTACGCGCCGGTAGTCCTCACACCAGCTTGCAGCCGGCTTAGCGTCGGCCCTGCGATGTGCTTTCCGTGGTAGCCCCTGGACTTATGCTAGCCCAGGGGCTGCTCCGTGTTAAGGCAAGTTTATGCCGAGCCGTAATACCGGAAAAATACCGTAGTTGCCACAACGCGAATGGGTAAATACACGGAGTTGCAACGGGCTTCTGGAGCCGGAACTTTGTAGAGCCAGACTACCCCTGGCGGGCCCTGCCCACTTCTTACAGCTATCCGCGTGTCTATGAGTGAAGAATTACTCCAAGCTTCTGGTTTCGAGCCCTGCCCTACGCCCCCCCCGGGCTGGGGCAATAAGTCCGGCACCATCTACACCCGCCTGCTGCCCCAGGGGCGGGCCTACGTGCGCTGCCTGCCCGATGGCCCCGGTATGGTAGAGGCGTTTATTGGCAACTGGAAGCGTCCGGCCGCTTACTGCCGCGGTGCAGTGCAGAACGTAGAGCAGCTGCTCTGGCTACTGGCTTAAGCAGCCGCTGCATACCGAGCAAACCCCGCGCCTTCCGGCGAGCCTCGAACACACCCTCAAAAGCCGGTCCCCGCTCCGCTCGCCGTGGGCAGCAGGAACCGGCCTGGGAAGGGGCCGGCTCTCCACCAAGATACCCGGCCTCTGCCACGCAGCTGCCAAGATGCAGCAGTGCGACGGCAGCACAAAGGAGGTAAGAAAGACGCCGCAGCGAAATCCGGGCTGGCAGGTATTTTCTATTGGGGCAGCCATCCGGGCTGGTACGGAGGCGAGGCCGCAGCAGGAGCTAGCCGGGGCTGCTAAAGTATTGCGGGCCGGTTTGCGTCTGCACGTCAAGGCCTCAGCCAACATCGTAGTCTATCGCCGGGTTGTTGCCGGGCTGCTACTTTCACGGCGCAGGCCGCAGCGGCCTCCTCCTCCCCCTTTATGAAACTTCTCTACAGCTACCTCCGCAACTACTGGGGCCTGCTGGCGCTGGCCCTGGTGCTGGCGGCCATCAACCAGGTTTTCTCGCTGCTCGACCCCTACATCTTCCGGCAGATTATCGACCGTTACGTGGTGAAGCCCACCGGCGGCCTGCATCGCATGGAGTTCTGGCCTTTCCTGGCCGGCGGCGCCGGCATCCTCATCCTCAAAGCCATGGGCGTGGCCATGGTGAGCCGCATCGCCAAGAACTTTCAGGACTACTACGTCAACGTCATCACCCAGCGCCTGGGGGCCCAGCTCTACTCCGATGGCCTGCGCCACTCCCTGGACCTGCCCTACCAGGTATTTGAGGACCAGCGCTCAGGCGAAACCCTGGGCAAGCTGCAGAAGGTGCGCTCCGACGTGGAAAAGCTCATCCAAATGTTCGTGAATGTGCTGTTTACCTCCGTGGTGGGCATCATTTTCGTGATGTGGTACGCGGCTACGGTGTACTGGCCCATTGCGCCGGCCTACTTCCTCACCATTCCGCTGCTGGGCTTTATCAGCTCGCTGCTGAGCAAGAAAATCAAAGTGGTGCAGAAAACCATTGTGGCCGAAACCACGGCCCTGGCCGGCTCCACCACCGAAAGCCTGCGCAACATCGAGCTGGTGAAAAGCCTGGGCCTGGCCCAGCAGGAAACCGAGCGCCTGAACGCCACCACCGACAAAATCCTGAAGCTGGAGCTGAAAAAGGTGCGCTACATCCGCTCGCTGAGCTTCGTGCAGGGCACCTTCGTGAACTTGCTGCGCAACGCCATCATGCTGATGATGCTGTTCCTGGTGGTGCAGGGCACCATCACGGTGGGCGAGTTCTTCTCGCTGTTCATCTACTCCTTCGCCATCTTCGGGCCGCTGCAGGAGCTGGGCAACATCATCAACGTGTACCGCGAAACCGAAGCCTCGCTGGCCAACTTCCAGCAGATTCTCGACACCCCGCGCGACGTGCGCCCCGCTCAGCCCAAAGCCGTGAAGCACATCGAAACCCTGGCCTTCGACCAGGTGGGCTTCAAGCACCTCACGGCCAACGCCCCGGCGCTAACCAACATCAGCTTCCACACCCAGCTGGGCGAAACCATTGCCTTCGTGGGTCCTTCGGGCTCGGGCAAAACCACGCTGGTGAAGCTGCTGGTGGGCCTCTACCCGCCCCTCGCCGGCCAGATTCTCTACAACGGCATCCCCGGCGCCGAAATCGACCTCGACGAGCTGCGCGAGCAGATTGGCTTCGTGACGCAGGACACCCAGCTATTCGCCGGCACCATCCGCGAAAACCTGAAGTTTGTGGCGCCCAACGCCAGCGACGAGGAATGCCTGCGCGCCCTGCAGCAGGCCGCAGCCACCGGCCTGCTGGCCCGCGCCCCCCAGGGCCTGGACACGGTGATTGGCGAAGGCGGCGTGAAGGTATCCGGCGGCGAAAAGCAGCGCCTGAGCATTGCCCGCGCCCTGCTCCGCAAGCCCACCCTGCTGGTGTTCGACGAAGCCACTTCGGCCCTGGACTCGCTCACGGAAGAGGAAATCGGCAAAACGGTGCGGGAGCTCTCGGGCTCGCGCCAGCACATCACCATCCTCATTGCCCACCGCCTCAGCACCATCCTCCACGCCGACCGCATCTTCGTACTCGAGCGCGGCCACATTGCCGAACAGGGCCGCCACCACGAGCTGCTGGAGCAGAAAGGCCTGTACTACGCCATGTGGCGCCAGCAGATTGGCGAGCGGAAAGAAGCAGGAGCTAAGGCCGTGCTGGTGTAGGGCTGTAGCATCCTCCACGCCGCTGTATACCAAAGCCAGGCTAACCTGCGCCTGAGCCCGCTACTGTCTGGCTTGCCAGAAAGAGCTGCAGCTTTTTGAAATCCCTGTGCATTGCCTATAATTACATGCTGGTAGTTACGGCCAAATTTTAACGCCACATTCAGGAAATCATGCCCGACTCGATGGAACACTCCGAGCTACCCCTTACTGAGCTCCTAGCCGAAGAAAAAAAGATTAAAAAGAATCAAGCCTTTGCGGCGGGGTCCATTGGCTTTTTAGTTGGGGTAATCATTTTTGGCATTATAAAGTCCGGGTTCGGCTTTATCACCATTGCCCTGCCTTTGCTTTTGATTGCCGGGATATACAAAAGCTCCCAGCCTCAAAAACAAAAGCTCCAACAAATCCAAGCAGCAATTATCGCGAAGCGGCAAAGCGGTGCCCAATAGCAAATCTGGTTACATTACGACAAGTAACTCTACTGCAGCGCCATCACTACCGCCAGCCATTTATCTGTTAACAGATAAATGGCTGGCGGTAGTGATGGCGCTGGGCTGTGCCCCGTGTCTACTATTGGCAGGCCTCTGGCCTGCAACGGCAGAACGTCCCGTGCTAGAATCGTCCTGCTAGCGTGGGCCAGAGGCGTAGGGTAAAGCCTGCGGCCTTTAGCGCCAACAAATATCCATTCACTACCCTCAATAGATGAGCAGGACAAGCAAAGAAATTCGCAGATATGACAAAAGCTGCTGCCCTACTCACAACCACTTTGTTTCTGGCTGTGTCAACCCGTGCGCAGTCCTTATGCGAGCCCTTCTATGTAATAGGCGAAACAAATAAGGGAAAGGTATGGGAAGCAGCTTTTCAAAACTGTATTGACCCTCAAGCGCCTTTGATTAAAACGGATGAAAATCCTCAAATAAGAGCTCAGATAATTTCCAATCGAAGAATCAGAAGAATTATCAGCAAGCAGTCGAAAGACTCGCTGGCCAGGGCAGAGCAGTTTGACAACCGGGGGTATACAGTATCTGTCGACAGTGCAGACAATACCTCGTACCGACTAATTTATCAAAACACTTTTACGGACAAGGGGCTGTTATCTGAGATTTCCTACCGCAATGAAAGCTTGAAAGCGGACGAAACCCCAAATAGCAAAGGATGGATTCGTTCGGCAGAAAAGTTTACGTATGATTCCGCCAGCCACCTGATTCTTAAGCGTGAGATTACAAGCACCAACTACAGGCGTATTAGATGCGTCCGGAACAGGTCTGTTAAAACACGTAGGGGATTTCGGCTTATTCCTTCCTTATCAGTTTCTTCAGAACGAGCCAAGTACGATGCCCAGGGGAATATTGTCAAGCTCAATGCCGGTGGTGGGCAAAGCAGCTACGCCTTTACATACGACTCCCAAAATAGGCTTAGCACGGCCACTGATTTAATTCCCTATGCTGTAAATGTTGGGACATCAGTATTCGCTTACAATGAGCAGAATTTGCCTACAACAATTACAACCACGTTCCGTGACAAGAGCTACGGGTTTGACCTCGCAAAGCTTGAGTATGATAGTAGCAGCAGGCTGCTCAGGTACACCATGTTGCAAAAAGGCACTACGCCCTATACCAGTACAACATTTGAGTATAGTAGCTCCATGCTCAGCTCAATAACAATCTGGATAAGCCCCCGATTATTCACTACCCGTAAATTTTATTATAACCCCTCGGGCCTCATCAGGAAAATTGAGTACTACAACAATGACAAACTATTTTCCTGGACAGATTATTCCTACGAATTTTTCTAAACCGGATTGAATCGGGAAGGCAGCAATGAGAACCATCCGGCCCGGCAGACTTAGCGACTTAGCGGAGCTCCAACAGCTTTTTGTGGATACTATTTCCAGTGTTTGCCGCCCCGATTACACCGCCAAGCAGCTTGAAGTGTGGACGTCGGGCGTTAATAACGAACAACGCTGGCGGGACATACTACTTAATCAATTCGTTCTGGTTGCGCTGCAAGACACTGAAATAGTTGGCTTTGCTACGCTGGATGCAGGTCATTACATCGACCTTTTGTATGTTCACAAAGACTATCAGCGCCAAGGAATAGCTCAAGAGCTTTACACAGAAATAGAAAAAGAAGCCCGCCAACAGCAGCAAGTAGAATTAACTGCTGACGTCAGCATAACCGCACGGGTATTTTTCGAAAGCGTAGGCTTTAGCGTAATAAACGAACAAGTAGTAATGAGGCAGGGCGTAGAATTAATAAACTTTAGAATGAGGAAGTTTCTGCACAGCAGGTGAGTGTGCACCTATTGGTTGTAACTCTACACCCGTGCCAGTGGAGAGCTGGGGCTGAACCCAGGCCGCCCGGTGCTGCCCTTTAAAACCATTGCCGCCATTATCACCCGGCTGCTGCCGGCCGTGACCGACCCCGCGCAAAACTATTTGTTTAACACGGTCTGGGTCGCCGTGGCCCAGGCAGAAAATTTGATGGTGGCCGCCATCTGCTTCAGAGGCGAGCCCAATGAGCAGGGCGAAGTTGAAATTGGCTACGAAACCTTTGCCCCGTTCCTCAACCGGGGCTTTATCACCGAATCTATTGCCGCGCTTTCGCATTGGGCCCTCGCTCAGCCCAAAACCAGAGCTGTTCTGGCCGTAACGGCTGCCGACAACGCTGCCTCGCACCGCGCGCTGCCAAAGAATGATTTTGTGCCCGAAAGCCAGGCAGATAACGAGGTGCGCTTGCTCCTGCTCTATGCAACAGGCTTCTCTAGCGTGACCATAGCATAGCTACCGCTTTACCGGACCATACTTCGAAAAGCTGCCTTAGCCGGTTAGCTTCTGCCTCATTCTACTACCTGTGCCGCCACATCGAAGCTCACCCCGGGTGGCTGCGGGTTCATCTCCTCCAGGGCGGCCACCACAATTTCGGCAATGGCCAGGTCGCGGGCCCACTTGTTGTCGGCCGGCACCACAAACCAGGGGCTCTCGGGCGGGGAACAGTGGCGCAGGGCATCTTCGTAGGCTTGCTGGTAAGCCGGCCAGAGCTTGCGCTCCTTCAGGTCGTTGGGGTCGAACTTCCAGTGCTTGGCGGGGTCGGCCAGCCGGGCCCGTAGGCGCTGGGCCTGCTCTTCTTTGGAGATGTGCAGGAAAAACTTCAGGATGCGCGTGCCGCTGTGGGTGAGCAGGCGCTCGAAGGCGTTGATGTCGGTGTAGCGCTGGTAGCAGGTGGTGTCGTCAATCAGGCCGTGCACGCGGGTGATGAGCACATCCTCATAGTGCGAGCGGTTGAACACGGCAATGTGGCCGCGGCCGGGCGCGTGCGGGTGAATGCGCCAGAGAAAGTCGTGGTTCAGCTCGTTGGTGGAGGGCGCTTTGAAAGCAGCCACGTGCACGCCGGCCGGGTTTACGCCGGTCAGCAGCTTTTCGATGGCGCCGTCTTTGCCGCCGGTATCCATGGCCTGAAACACCAGCAGCAGGCTGCGCCGGTGCTCGGCGTAGAGCAACTCCTGCAACTCGCTAAGCCGGGCCTTTAGTGCCAGCAGCCGCGCCTGTGCGGCTTCTTTGGTGCTGAAAGGCGCGATGCTGTCGGGGGCAATAGCGGCAAGCTGAAAGGCAGCCGGCACAACCTGCACGGCGGGAGTTGGCGGAAAAGGCATAGTGAGTTGGTGAGTGAAGCTTTGCTAGAACGAAAAACCGCCTATCGCAGATAACCGGCCCTTCAGCTACCCACCTACTGCCTTGGCCACGCCAAAAGCGGCGGCGGCAGCAAGTGCCCCCACAAAGGTCATTTTAAAAGCCCCCGCCACGGCGGGCTGCCCGGTCATACGGCTTTTAAAGAAGCCAAACACAAATAAGCACACCAGGGTGATGGCCGCCGACCACAGCAGGCCCTGGGCCGGCGTGTCCGTCACAAAGTAGGCGCTGAGCGGAATAAGCCCGCCCAGGGCATAGGCCGAGCTGATGGTGAAGGCGCTTTTGGGCGCTTGCCGGGGGTCGGGCTCCTCCAGGCCCAGCTCGTACTTCATCATGAAGCGCACCCACTGCTCGGGGTCGGCGGTGAGCTCGGCCACGGCCCGGGCCCGGGTTTCGGCCGACAAGCCCATCTCGGCCAGCAGCTCGTCGACTTCGGCACGCTCAACGTGGGGTACTTCCTGTACCTCGCGCCGCTCCCGGGCGAGCTCGGCGGCGTAGTGCTCCACTTCGGTGCGACCGGCCAGGTAGCCGCCCAGGCCCATGGCAATGCTGCCGGCCACAATCTCGGCCAGCCCGGCCGTGATAACCAGTGCCGATGACGAGACCGCCCCGCTCAGGCCCGCGGCCAGCGCAAAGGGCACGGTGAGGCCATCCGACAAGCCAATCACGATGTCCTGCAGCGTCGCCGAGCTGCTCAGGTGTTGCTCCGGGTGCGGGTGGTTGTGGTGCGCGGGCGGCGTAGGCGTCATAAGGCAAATATAGCCCGGAGCCTAACCCACTGCGTTGCCTTGCGTAGGGAAGGCAGGCCCAGCGCTCTGCTTACGCGCAGCGATGCACCGTCGGGCCTGCCATGCCTGTCTTCCCTTTCACCTCAACTCCTTTCCCTATGGCATCTTCCGCCAAAAATTCGGCCGCCAAAACCGCTCCCAAAGCTGCGGCAGCCAAAACGACTTCCAAGGCCGGCAGCAACGGCGCCAGCAATGGCAAAGCCAGCGCCAACCGCAACCAGAGCAACCCGGCGGTCAATATTCAGCCCCTGCTCAACCAGCAGCAGAATGCGCCGGCGCCTACCCAGCGCTATGGCACCGTGGCCCAGCGCCTGCCCATTGGCCTGGGCGAAAGCGTGCGCCAGGAAAGCGTGGACATGCTCAACCAGCTGCTGGCCGATACCATCACGCTGCGCGACATGTATAAAAAGCACCACTGGCAGGTGGTTGGCCCGACGTTCTACCAGCTGCACCTGCTCTACGACAAGCATTATGAGGAGCAGGCCGTGCTGGTGGATGCCATTGCCGAGCGTATCCAGATTCTGGGCGGCGTGGCCGTGGCCATGGCCCACGACGTGGCCGAGCTCAGCAGCATTCCCCGCGTGCCCCGCGACCGGGAAGAAGCCCCCATTCAGGTATCTCGCCTGCTCGATGCCCACCGCATCCTGCTCGAAAACTGCCACCGCTTCGCTGAAAAAGCCGACGAAAGCGGCGATGATGGCACCAACGACCTGATTGTAAGCCAGCTCATCCGCACCAACGAGATGCAGGTATGGTTTGTGGCCGAGCACGTAGTCGACTCGCCCCTCACGCAGGCGGAGTAAGCTTCTTCTAAAAAAGACAAAAGCCCGGACGCCCCGCGTCCGGGCTTTTTTGTTATCTACCCCCTTATCCCCTTGGGAACCCGCGTATTCGCCTTTGTGAAACGCTGACAATCCCGGAAGTATGCTGCCCAAAGTATGCGGGAAGGCGCGTAAAACGCCATTTTTTTTCCTACCTGGTTGCACGGCCGGAAACAGCCGGCTATCTTTGCACCCGCTTCGCCACCTCAGCGAGGCCAGCTTCGGCTGAATACCCGGTTTGGTTGCCTTTTGCGCACGTGGTGAAACTGGTAGACACGCCATCTTGAGGGGGTGGTGCCTTCGGGTGTGGGAGTTCGAATCTCCCCGCGCGCACGCAAACAAAAGCCCGTTCTGCTCAGCAGAACGGGCTTTTTGCTTATCCAGGCCAGCCCTAATGAAAAGTATCGTAGCGCGGAATTCGATTCCGCGACCTGGCGAAGCTGGCGAAACGCGGAATAAAATCCCGCGCTACAGCGCGGCTGACTCTCCAAATGGGTTGCCGGGCTTTACCAGCAGCACCTGCTCGCGCTCTACCACTACCTGCCCGGGCAAGGCCCCTTTGGGCTTGCGCACATACTTCTTCGGCGTCACCGTAACCGGGCAAAGGGAGTCGTGCTGCCGCCGCGAGTACCAGCCGGCCAGCTGCGCCGCATGCTCGATTACGGGCTCCGGCACGGCTTGCCCGGCTTTGTGCCGAATCACGACGTGCGAGCCGCTGACGTCCTTGGCGTGCAGCCAGAGGTCGTCTTTGTGCGCGTACTTCTGCGTCAGCAGGTCGTTGTTGGCGGCGTTGCGGCCCACCAGAATGGTGAAGCCCCGGTCTTCAAATACCTTAAACGGCAGCTCTGCCGCGGCTTTCGCGGCGGCCTGGGCCGGGTCGAGGCCGTGCTGCTTGCGCCAGGTGCGCAGGCCGCGCAGCTCAGCCAGGGCCGGCTGGCTGTCCAGCTCTTCCAGGCGCTCGAGTGCCTCCAGCGCTTCGGCCTCGCGCCGGGCAATGCGCTCGGTAAGCTGCCGCTCCTCAATCTGCTGGTTTTTGGCTTTGCGGTACAGGTTTTCGGCCGTGCGCTGCGGCTTCTCCTTGGCTTTAAGCTTGATAAGCCTCGGCAGGCCGGTGTAGAAGTCCACCACTTCTACCTGGCTGGCACCAGCCGGAATCTCATGCAGGTGGGCCATAATCAGGTCGGCGGTGTGGCGGTAGCCGGCTTCGTGGGCCAGGGCGTGCAGGCGCTTGCGGGCATGAGCGGCCGCAGTGCTGGCCTCCTCGGCCCGGCGCTCCAGGGTCTGGCGCACCTGGCGCAGCTCCGTTTCCAGGGCGCGGCGGCCCAGGGCCAGGGGCACGAAGCGGCGCAGGGCAGCAATGGGCTCGGTGCCGGGAAAGGTTTCCAGAATGTCGCCCAGCGGCAGCAAACTCAGCCGCGTGCGGCCCTCAAGCTGTATCAGGTAATAGTGGGCCGGGGTTTCGAGCTGGGCCAGCACCTGGTTTACCAGGCGGGCTCGGGCCTCGGGCATGGCCTGCTCGTAGCCTTTCCCGCGCAGGTAGCGGGCCGGCAGGTCGGCCAGCGGCGGAGGCAGCTGGCCGGTTCCGTCGAAGGCAAAGGGCGTAGCTACCGGCTGCGGACGCAGCTCCCCATCGGCCAGCAGCTTTTGCTGGAACAGCTGAGCGGGCCCTTCCGGCGTGGGGCGGAAAATCGCGTTGGGCCGCGGGCCATAGAGCTTGAACACCAGGCGGGCGCCGCTGCGGAAATTCACCTGCAGCACCCGGTCCTGGGGCCAGGGCACTACGCTTTCCAGCTGCTCGCCCAGCAGGTCGGGGAATAAGTCCACGGAGTTGGCGCGCGCCCGCTGAAAGGTTTCGGGCAGGGCCAGGGCCGGAAAGCCCGCGCCCAGCTGGGCCTTCAGCCAAAACTCGGCCCCGCCATTGCTGAGGCCCACAACCAGCTCGTCTTTCTCCTGGGAAAAGCAAGCCGCCACGCGGTAGCCCCGCAGCCGCTCGGTGAGGGCCGGAGCCAGCTGGCGCAGGAAGTAGTAGTTGGTGTGCATAGATAAAGAGAAACGCCGGCTGCCCAGCGCCGGGCAGGTGGGCTAAGCTCCGGCGTAGCCGGCCCTACACCTGCACCTGCAGCCCGTCGTAGGCCAGCCGAATCCAGCTGGGCAGCTCCTGCTCAACTTCCGCATGGCGCCCCAGCTGGTGGCTGATGTGGGTGAGGTAGGCCCTCGCTGGCTTTACCTCCTCCAGGATTTCGATGGCCTGGGCTAAGGTGAAGTGCGAGATGTGCTGCTCGCGGCGCAGGGCATTAAGTACAATGACTTCGGCACCGCGCAGCTGCTCCAGCGTTTCCGGGCTCAGGAAATTGGCATCGGTGAGGTAGCAGAAGCCGCCGATGCGAAAGCCCAGCACCGGCAGCCGGTGGTGCAATGCCCGCAGAGGCTGCACGCGCAGGCCCAGCACATCGAAGGGCGCATCGTCGTGCTCGATGGCGTTGAGAATCACGCGGGGAATGCCCGGGTACTTGTGCTCGGCGAAGATGTAGGCAAACTCCTGCTGCAGCTGGCGCAGCACCCGGGGCTCGGCATACAAAGGCATGTCCTGCTGTTGCCGGAAGTTGAAGGCCCGGATATCGTCGAGGCCCGCCGTGTGGTCTTTGTGCTCGTGGGTGAACAGCAGCGCATCGAGGTGGGTAACTCCGGCACGCAGCATCTGCTGCCGGAAGTCCGGCCCTGAGTCAATCACCAGGCTGCGCCCTTCGGTCTCGATGTGCACCGACACCCGCAGCCGCTTGTCGCGGTAGTCGAGCGAGCGGCACACAGCGCAGCTGCACCCTATCATGGGTACGCCGGAGGAAGTGCCGGTGCCGAGAAAAGTAACTTTCACTGCGTTCGAATTATGAGTTTTGAATTATGAATTATGAATTGAATCGCCAGACACAAGAGTAGCAAATAACCTCGTTATCAGGGCCGAGCTCAACTCATAATTCATAACTTATAATTCATAATTCCCTTACCCCACGTACTGCTTTACCACCCGCACCAGGGCGTCGAAGTCCAGGGGCTTGGGCAGGTAATCGGTTACGCCGGCCTCGCGGAACTGGTCCATGGAGTAGTTGTTGGCGTTGCCGGTAATGGCAATGATGGGCAGCTGGCTGATGCGGGGGTCGGCGTGGCGGCGAATCTCGCGGGTGCACTCCATCCCGTCCTTCACCGGGATGTTGATGTCCATCAGCACGCAGTTGATGGGGTTGCTTTCAATTTGCTTGATTACCTCTCCCCCGTTTTTGGCCAGCACGATTTTGTATTTCTGAAGCTCGAGGATTTTACGGGTGAGGTTGAGAATCACCGAGCTGTCTTCGGCAATGAGAATTGTTTTGGAGGAGTTGTCGACAGACATAGCGCTGAGGGGTTGATGGTGAGGGTTTGGTAGACTTAAGTGGGCGACGTGTTGGCCGCTGAACCCACGGCGAGCGGATATTCGGCTACGAACGCTGCAAAGTAATGTTCCAGAACTTGAAATCCGGCCGGGGTATCCTCCGGGCGGTTTTCCTTGAGCTCGTGCTCCAGGTGCCGGGCCTGGGCCGCAATGGCCATACCGCCCAGCGTGGCCGAGGTGCCCTTGAGCTGGTGCAGCAGCGGCAGCAGGGCGCGGTACTCGCCGGCCGCTACCAGCTGGGCGCCTTCGCGCAGCAGCTCGCCGGCTTCCTGCTCAAACTCCTGGTAGAGGTCGGCGGCAAACTCGGGCCCGCCCAGCTCTACCAGCTGGCGCAGCACGGCTGTATCCAGCACGGGCTGTGAAGGCTCCGGTGGAGTAACCGCGGCAGCCGGGGCAGCGGGCGTGGTTGAGGTGGCCGGGGCTTCTGCTGCCGCGGCCGTGGGCGCAGCCTCTGCTGGAGCCGCGACGGCCGCGGGCTCCTGCACAAGCGAAGCCGGGCTGGTTTCCGTGGCCGCGAGGCGGGCGGCCTCGTTCTGGCGGGGGCGCAGCCAGCGGTGCAGCACCTCATAGAGGTGGCGGCTTTTCACGGGCTTGCCCACGTAGTCGTCGAGCCCCTGGCGCATGAAGCGGCCGGCGTCTTCCTGCATGGAGTAGGCCGTCATGGCCACCACGGGCGGGCAGCTGTCGCCCAGCCGGGTGCGAATTTCCCGGGTGGCCGTCACGCCGTCCATGTCGGGCATCTGGATGTCCATGAAAATCATGTCGTAGCGGGCCGAAGGGGCGGTAGCCCTGGCAATGGCTTCGGGCCCGTCCACGGCGATGTCGACCTGGCAGCCCAGCTTGCCAAGCAGGCGCTGCCCTACCTTTTGGTTGATGGCGTTGTCGTCGACGAGCAGCACCTTGGGCGCCACCACAAAAGGGCGCGGCACAGCTTCGCGCAAGGGCACCGGGGCCGGCATCTCCTCGGAGCGGGCCTCGCGGCAGCGAATGGTAAACCAGAACACGCTGCCTTCGCCGATGTCGGAAATCACGCCAATCTCGCCGCCCAGCAGCTCGGCCAGCTGCCGGCTGATGGCCAGCCCCAGCCCGGTGCCGCCGTAGGCCTTGCTGGGCGTGGTATCGAGCTGGGTGAAGTTGGTAAACAGCAGGGCCGCATCTTCGGCCGAGATGCCGATACCGGAGTCCTGCACGGCGAAGCGCAGCGTGTGCTGCTCGCCATCGGTGCTTACCGACGACACCACGATGCTGACCGTGCCCTCGTTGGTAAACTTGATGGCATTGGCCACGAGGTTGGACAGGATTTGCAGCAGGCGGATTTCGTCGGTCACCACAAAGCGCGGCGTGTGCGGCGTAATGTGGTAGGTAAAGCGAATGCGCTTCTGCTCGGCCCGGTAGATGAACAAGGACCGGATGCGCTCCATAACGGCGCGCAGCTCCAGGGCCACGTCGTGCACCTGCAGCTTGCCGGCCTGAATCTTCGACAGGTCGAGGATGTCGTTGAGGATGGTCAGCAGGGCATCCGAGCTTTTGCGCAGCGTGTCCACGTACTCCAGCTGCTCGTCGGTATCCACGGTCTGGTCGAGCAGGTCAATCATGCCGATGATGCCGTTCATGGGCGTGCGCAGCTCGTGGCTCATGTTGGCCAGGAACTGGGTTTTGGCTTCCAGCGCGGCTTCGGCGGCGTCCTTGGCCTGGCGCAGGTCGTCCTGCATCTGGCGCATCTCGGTCACGTCGCGGGCAATGCCTTCGGTGCCGCGCTGGCTGCCGGCCGATATGCGGGCGCTGATAAGCACGCTCACCGGATGGCCATCCTTGTGGCGCATGCGGGTTTCGTAGTTGCGCAGGCCGCCAATGCGTTGAATCTCCGCCGCCAGCGCCTCACGGTCCTGGGGGTCGTAGTAGTAGTCGAGCACCGGCTGCCCAATCACTTCTTCGGGGGTGTAGCCCAGCACCTCCTGCACCGAGGGGCTGACGATGGTCAGAACACCCCGGTCGTTGGTGCGGTAGTAGATGTCCTGAAACGACTCGAAGATGGAGCGGAACTTCTCCTCCTGCGCCTCCAGGGCCAGCTGGGCCCGCTTCTGCTCGGTGATGTCGTGGGCAATGGCCGAAATCTCATCAAACGAGCCGTCGCCCAGGTAAATCGGGTTCAGGTGGATGTCGGTCCACAGCTCCTGGCTGCGGGCATCGCGCAGGCACACCTCGAAGCGCTGGGGGTGGCCTTGCCCTGCCGCCTCGTAGTGCCGCACAAAGGCATCGCGCACGTCCTGCTCCATGCGCGCCAGGTCAGCCTCCCACAAATCCAGGCCCCGCACCGGGTACACGCCGTTGCGGCGCAGAAACAGCGCCGCGTAGTTGCGGTTGAAGGTCATGAGGTGGCCGCGCGTGTCCACGGTCCACATCACGTGGGAGCCACTCTCGAAGATGGCGTTCAGGCGGGCGTTCTGCTTGCCAATCTGCTCTTCGTTGCGCTTGCGCTCAATGGCCAGGGCCACCTGGTTGGAGATGAAGTGCAGCACGTCCAGGTCGCTGGGCGCGTAGGCGTCGGCCCGCTGGTAGTCCTGCACGGCAATTACCCCGATAATCCGGTCGCCAATGCTCAGGGGCGAAGCCAGCATCACCTCGGGCATCAGCCCATAGGCCGTGATGGCGCCTTCGCGCACCAGCTTCTGCAGCTCCTCGCGCAGCAGGTAGCGCGGCTGCCCGGCCTCGATGATGTACTCCGACACCCCCGACGAGAACGGCCGAGAGGCCTGGGAGCGGTGCTGGGGGTGCTGGTCGACGTGGTACACAAACTGCAGCTGGGTGCGGGCGTCGTCGCAGAGGGCAATGAAGAGGTTGCTGGTTTCAATAATCTTGCTCAGCTCCCGGTGAATGGCCCCGTACAGCCCGGCCAGGTCCTTGGCGCTGATGGCCAGGTTGGCGATGCTGTAGTACACCTTCTGCAGGCGCTCGGCCTTGATGCGGTCGGTGATGTCGTGCAGGATGGCGCGGCTGCTCACCAGCTGGCCCTGACCGCGCACCACGCTCATGCTGCCGATAAGGTGAATGGGCTTGCCGGCACTGGTCAGAAACACGGTTTCCACCTTGTTCACCGGCTCGCCTTCGTAGAGGTTGCGCAGCTGGTAGAGCAGCTTGGCCTTGTAGTAGGGATGCACGATGTCGGCCAGGGTGCGGGTGCTCAGCTCCTCGTCGGTGTAGCCCAGCTTTTCCTTCCAGGCCTTGTTCACAAACAGGAAGCCGTTGCTGGCGCTCAGGTGCTGCACCAGGTCCTGGGCATTGTCGAGAAAGTCCTGCAGGTGGGTGCTGTCGCCGCTCAGGGCCTGGGGGGCCTGGTTGCGGCCCGCCGGCTCGTGCCCGGCCGTCCAGGCGCCCACCACACGGCCTTCATCGTCGCGCACCAGGCCGGTTTGCCAGTGCATAATGCGCCGCCTCCCGCTATGGCTGGGCAGCGCCCGCTCGTAGCTGGGGCCAATTTTTTCCTCGGCAATGCTTTCCACATAGGCCTGGTAGCGGGCTTCACGCTCGGCTTCGGGCACAAACAGCTGGTGATACGACTGCCCAATCAACTCCTCACGCTTGTAGCCGGTCAGGCTCAGAAACAGCTCGTTAACATCGGTGATGTTCCCTACCCGGTCGGCCTGAATGTAGGCTTGCCCCAGCTGGTCGAGCAGCGCGGGAACGGGCGGCGAAGGAGCCGGGGACGATGAAAAAGCTGTGGAATGCGCCATAAGCCGACAATACGTACCGCGAAGCTAATGGATGAGCTCGGGCACGCCGGTGTAAATTTGACTAAAAATAACGTTACCTCGGTCAGGGGTGACTTTTTCGAAGGCCTTGCAATCCAGTTCTCCCCCGCCGCTGCTCTTTGCCGTCACCACCGACCTGTGCTACGACCAGCGCATGCAGCGCATCTGTGGCAGCCTGTCGGCGGCTGGCTACCGGGTAAAACTGGTAGGCTGGAAGCGGCCTTCTTCTCCCCCACTCACCACGCAGCCGTACGAGCAGCACCGCCTGCGCGGTTGGTTTCAGCACGGCAAGCTCTTCTACGCCGAGTACAACATTCGCCTGTTTTTGTTCCTGCTGGGGCAGCGGGCCCGGGCCTGGTGCGCCGCCGACCTCGATACGGCCCTGCCCATGTGGCTGCGGGCCAGGCTGGGTGGGCAGCCGCTGGTGTACGATGCCCATGAGCTGTTCACGGAAGTGCCCGAAGTGGTAGCCCGCCCGGCCGTGCAGCGCGTCTGGCGCTGGGTCGAGCGCTTTATCGTGCCCCGCGCCCGGCTGGCTTACACCGTGGGCCCGGCCCTGGCCCGGGTGTTTGAGCAGCGCTACGGCCGCCCCTTCGCCGTGGTGCGCAACGTAAGCCGCCTGCTCGACGAGGCTCTGCCGCCGGCGCCCACGGCCGCACCGCCGGGCGGTTATATCCTTTACCAGGGCGCCCTGAACGTAGGGCGGGGACTGGAGGCGCTGCTCGATGCCATGCCCCAGGTGGCGGGCCGGCTGGTGATTTGCGGCGAAGGCGACCTTTCGGCCGCCCTGCGCGAGCGCGCCGACAAGCTCGGCCTGCTGGCATCGGGCCAGGTGGAGTTCCGCGGCTACGTGCTGCCACAGGCCCTGCGGGAAGTAACGCGCCAGGCTGCAGTCGGCATTATGCTGCTCGAAAACATCGGCCTGAGCTACTACTACTCGCTGGCCAACAAGTTCTTCGACTACGTACACGCCGGCATCCCGCAGGTGCTCATCGACTTCCCCGAGTACCGGGCGCTGAATGAGCAGTTCGACGTGGCCGAGCTGGTGCCCGACCTGCAGCCCGCTACCCTGGCCCGCGCCCTCAACCGCCTGCTGCGCGACGAGCCCACCCGCTACCAGCACCTGGCCGAAAACTGCCGCCGTGCCCGCCCCCAGCTTAGCTGGCAGCACGAAGAGCAGGTGCTGCTGGGGCTTTATGGAGAATTAGTAATTAATAATTAGTAATTAAAATCCCTCCTACCAGCACTTTCGCTACTCTCAATGCATTGACAGAATTCGTATTAACATCCTCCACCAAAATGAATGTCAATTATTAATTGCTAATTATTAATTACTAATTAACAGCATGCTTCCTCAGTCCATTCTGGCTCAGCTCTCCCCTACTGCTGCCGACCCGCGGCCGGTACTGCTTACCATTGCCGGCCCAACGGCGGTGGGCAAAACGGCGCTGTGCGTGGCCTTGGCTCAGCAGTTTAATACCGAGATTGTATCGGCCGACTCGCGCCAGTTTTTCCGGGAGCTGAGCATTGGCACGGCCAAGCCCACGGCGGAGGAAATGCAAGGCATTCCCCACCATTTTATCGACAGCCACAGCATTGCCGAAGAGTACAGCGCCGGCCGCTTTGCCAGCGACTGCCTGGCGCTGCTGGGCCAGCTGTTTCAAAAATACCCGCTGGTTATCCTCACCGGTGGCTCCGGCCTCTACGTGCAGGCCGTTACCGACGGGCTGGACGAGCTGCCCAGCGTGCCCCCCGAAATCAGAGCGCAGCTGCACACGGAGCTGCAGATACACGGCCTGCCGTATCTGGTAGAGGAGCTGGCCCAGACCGACCCGGTTACCTACGCCCGCATCGACCGCCAGAACCACCAGCGCGTGGTGCGGGCGCTGGAAATCACGCGCGGCACGGGCCGGCCTTTTTCCAGCTTTCACACCCAAAGCCAGCAAGCCGATTCCCGTCCCTTCCGCGTCGTAAAAGTGGCCCTCACCCGCGAGCGCGACGTGCTGTACCAGCGCATCAACCAGCGCGTGGAACACATGCTGGCCGCCGGCCTGCTCGACGAAGTAAAAGCCGTGCTGCCCTACCGCCACCACCACGCCCTGCAAACCGTGGGCTACCAGGAAATCTTTGGCTACCTCGACGGCGAATACGACTGGGCCGAAGCCGTGCGCCTGCTCCAGCGCAACACCCGCCGCTACGCCAAGCGCCAGCTTACCTGGCTGCGCCGCGACCCCGCGTATCAATGGGTGAATGAGCGAATGGGTGAATGGGTGAATGAGCAGTAGTCACTTACTTGTACACTCATTCTTGGCTACAAGCCAGCACCTGGCAGCTGAATACCAAACAACTATTCACCCATTCACCCATTGACCCATTGGTTATACCGACAGGATTTCCACCATTCGCATAAAGCTTTGGTTGATGGGCTTTTTCTTGTTGATGGTATCGGTGAAGGGCGTGTACACCAGCTTGCGGTCGACGATGCCGGCCATGACGTTGCGCATGCCGTTCATCAGGCCTTCCACGGCGGCAATGCCGATTTGGGAGCCCAGCAAGCGGTCGGCCGCCGTGGGTGAGCCGCCGCGCTGCACGTGGCCGATAACCGTCACGCGCGTATCCATCTCGGGAATGGCTTCTTTTACACGGGCTGCTACCTGGGTGGCGTTGCCTTCCTCGTCGCCTTCGGCCACGATGACGATAAACGAAGTCTTCGAGCGCTTCCAGCCATTCTGCAGGGTTTCCACCACCGCCTCGGTCGACATCTGCGTTTCGGGAATCATCACGATTTCCGCCCCGCCGCCGATGGCGCAGGGAATGGCGATGTAGCCCGAGTCGCGGCCCATCACTTCCACGAAAAAGCAGCGGTCGTGCGAGTCGGCCGTGTCGCGGATTTTGTCGATGGCTTCCAGCGCCGTGTTCACGGCCGTATCGTAGCCAATGGTGTAGTCGGTGCCAAACAGGTCGTTGTCGATGGTGCCGGGCGCGCCCACGGTGGGAATGCCAAACTCCTCCTCGAATATCATGGCCCCGGTGAAAGTGCCGTTGCCGCCAATGGCTACCAGGCCTTCGATACCCTGGTTTACCAGCTGGTCGAAGGCCTGCTGCCGGCCTTCCTTGGTCATAAACTTCTGGCTGCGGGCCGACTTTAGAATGGTGCCGCCCTTCTGCACCGTATTCGACACCGAGGCCGAGTCGAGGCGCACAAACTCGCCCTTAATCATCCCGCTGTAGCCCCGCATAATCCCGTACACCTCAATGCCGTGGTAGGTAGCCGTGCGCACCACGGCGCGGATGGCCGCATTCATGCCCGGCGAGTCGCCGCCGCTCGTAAAAACTGCAATTCTTTTCATCATAAGCTAAACCTGGCTTGCCCTACGTTCGGCGCAAACCCCGCAAAGGTGGCACAGCTAAAGTCAACAAACCTAATTGCAGCGCCACTCTCCCCGGTAAAAGACGAGTTTATCTTTTTTTTATACTTTCCGTAGAAAGACTATAGCAGTTAGGCAAAAAACCCTGTACCTTACCCGTCCATTTAGCTCGCTGCCCATAACTTATCTTCCACTTCCCAACCACCATTACCATGTTTGGTTTTTTCGAAAATGAGCAGGCCAAGAAAATCAAGAGCCACTTAGCCAACCTGGCGGCTCTGGCCAAGGCCGACGGCCACATTGATGAGCGCGAAATGCGTTTCATCATCGCCGTTGGGAAGAAAAACGGCATCAACGCGGCCGATGTGCAAGCGCTGGTTTCGGGGGCAAAGGGAGCGGGCAACGACCTGCCAACCAACGACTCCGAGCGGTTCGACCAGATTTTTGACCTCGTGGACATGATGCTGGCCGATGGTGTGGTCGACGAAAACGAAATGGATTTTTGCATCATGATGGCCGAGAAGCTGGGCTTCCGCAAAGCCATTGTAGGGGTGCTGGTTCGCAAAATCTCGCAGGGCGTAAAAGATGGCCATCCCAAGGAGCGCATCAAAGAAGAAAGCAATGCTTTCCTCAACTACAATGAGAAGCTGCCCAGCACCAAGCTGCCCCAGGATTTTTAAGCTGATTCTTTAGAAAAAAGCGTCCCGCCGACACAAGTCAGCGGGACGCTTTTTTATGCTAGCACGCTGGCATTAGCCACCGCATCGACGGCCCGTAGCAGGGCGGCGCAGGCTTCGTCAATCTCCGCCTCCGAAATAGTCAACGGCGGCGCCAGGCGCAGGGAGTTGTCACAAAACAGAAACCAGTCGGTGAGAATGCCTTCCTGGGCCAGGGCGTGGTCGATAATGGGCTTGAGCACTGCAAACGACTCAAACTCCACGGCCATCAGCAAACCGCAGCCACGCACTTCCCGGATAGCCGGGTGGCGCAGCTGCCGACGAAACCGCTCGGCTTTCTCAGCTACGCCTTCGGCCAGCTTCTCGTCCTGAATAACCTGCAGCGTAGCCAGGGCGGCCGCGCAGGAAACCGGGTGCCCGCCAAAGGTGGTGCAGTGGCCCAGGATGGGGTTGGTTTTGAAGCCGGCCATGATGGCCTGAGGAGCAATAAAAGCCCCGATGGGCATGCCCCCGCCCATGCCCTTGGCACACACCAGAATATCGGGCTCAATCCCAAACTGCTCGAAGGCCCAGAAGCTCCCCGTGCGCCCATAGCCGCACTGTATCTCGTCGAGAATAAGCAGGGCGCCCACCTCGGTGCAGCGCTGCCGCAGGGCGGGCAGGTAGCCCGGCGCGGGCACCCGCACCCCGGCCTCGCCCTGCACGGTTTCGACCACCACGGCGGCCGTGCGCTTGGTTATCAAAGCCAGGTCGGGCAGCGCGTTGTAGTGGATATGCCGCACATCAGGCAAAAGCGGCCGGAAGCTGTTCTTGAATCCTTCGGAGCCGGTAATGGACAGGGCGCCGTGCGTGGAGCCGTGGTAGGCGCTGAAGCAGGAAATAAGCTCGGTGCGGCCGGTGTGGCGCTTGGCCAGCTTCAGGGCCCCTTCGATGGCTTCGGCGCCGGAGTTGGTAAAGTACACCGAGTCGAGCTGTGCCGGCAGCGTGCGGTGCAGGGCTTCGGCCAGCTGGGCGGGGGCGGCCTGCACCAGCTCGCCGTACACCATCAGGTGAAGGTACTTATCGAGCTGGGCCTGAATGGCAGCCAGCACCCGCGGGTGGCGGTGGCCCACGTTGCTCACCCCAATGCCCGAAATCAGGTCGAGGTAGCGGCGGCCGTCGGGGCCGTACATGTACACGCCCTCGGCCCGGTCAATCTCCAGCAGCAGCGGGAAGTCGGACGTCTGGGCTTGGTGGCGAAGGAAAAGCTGGCGGGTTGTCTGGACCACGGATTTATCGGATTTTTCGGATTACACAGATTGTGGCTACGCTGACCTTTGGCTGTAGTCAACATTTTATTCTGCCTATTCGTGCTGGGGCACAAAAGTAAAGAGGCCACTGCGGGGCAGTGGCCTCTGGCCTTGGCAAAGCATGCGGGCGGCTTAGTCGTCGCCCAGGTCGGCGCCACCTACACCCGGCCCGCCGCGGCGGTCGGCCACGCGCTTGATAACTTCCTTGGTAAAGTCGCGCTCGGCCATGAACAGCTGAGCGACCTGGCGCAGGGATATGACTTTTTGAAACTTGTCGAAGTACTCCTTCTCCAGGTTGAGCTCCTGCTGGCGGGCGACGAAGGACTGGCTGATGTTGTCCCGAATCTGCTGGTCGCTCATGCCTTCGCTGATGTCGCGACGCGCCAGGCGGCCGTTGCGGTGCACCTCCCGGCGGCGGGCAGTAAACTCATTATAAAGCGGCCAGAATTTCTGAGCCTGCTCCTGGCTGAGCGAAACCCGGTTGGTGATGAAGGCGATTTTGGCGTTTTCCAGCTGGGCCAGCCGCTCGCCGCGGCGGCCACCGCCCGGCCCATTCTGAGCTTGCACTGCCGGAGCCGCAGCCAGCAGCAGGCCGGCCAGCGCAAAGGCCCGGATGGAGAATGCGATAGAGGAAGAGAAAAAGGACATAACAGAAGTCAAAGCAAAGGAGGTTAGAAGTAAACCGCGTCTTCGGAAGGCTGGTCGGCCAGCACCTCGGAAAGCTCGTCGTCGGACGCGTGCAGAAAGCCCTGGGCCATTTCCGGGTGGGCTGCGGCGAGCAGGGCCAGGTCGGTACTCTCGACCCGGGCCCCGCTCGTGAGCAGGTAGCTGACCAGCTCGGTTTTTGGCACCGCGTCGAGGGAGACGGCCGCAACAGGCTGGGGCTGGGTGGGGCCACTCAGCCAGAACGAGGCGGCAAAGCCGCCCAGCAGCACGGTGGCAGCCAGGCTGGTGCGCAGGGCGGCCGGCAGCTGCAGCAGCCAGGCCCAGCCGGGCGCGTCGGCCTCTTCAGGGCGCGGCAGGCGTGCCATTACCCGGGTGGGCAGCTGGTCGAAATACCCGGCCGGCGGCTCACTCAGCAACGCGCGGGGCCGCCGGGGGTGCTGGTCGAGTTTAAATGGGGTTTGCATAGGGCTTGGATAGGAAAAGGAAGGTTGCGTTTAATCAAGTCAGGAAATAGAAGCGTGTTCTTGGTGCCCGGTACGGAATGCTCAGCCCGACGAGCTCATTCGGGTAACGTACTCTTCCACCTTTTTTACGGCGTGGTGGTAGCTGGCTTTCAGGGACCCTACGCTGGTGCCGGTTACCTCGGCCATCTGCTCGTAGGGCATTTCCTCGTAGTAGCGCAGGTTAAACACCAGTCGCTGCTTGTCGGGCAGCTGCAGAATGGCTTTCTGCAGCTTTAGCTCCACTTCATCGCCGGCCAGGGCTGGGTCGGCCTCAATTTTGGCGGCCAGCTCGGCGCCTACGTCGGTGAGGGGCAGCAGGAACTTGCGGCGCTTGCTGCTCAGAAAGCTCAGGCACTCGTTGGTGGCAATGCGGTAAATCCAGGTGAAGAGGGCGGCATCCTGCCGGAAGGTTGAAAGGTGCTTCCACACCTTGACAAAAACGTCCTGGGTCAGGTCGTCGGCATCGTCGTGGTCGACCACCATCTTGCGCACGTGCCAGTACACCTTGCTCTGGTACTTGCGCACGAGCTGGTTGAAGGCCACGTTGCGGGAGGCGGGGTCCTGGAAGCGGGTAAGGATTTCGTGGTCTTCCAATCCGGCTAGCAGAGGAAAAGGTGTTCAGAATGAATTGTGCAGCCTTGGACTGCCGGGCCTGGCCAAGGTTTAGCCCGGGCTTAAATTTTGCTGGAAGCGGCCGAAAAATGCTGGCACAGGCTTACAAATTTCTCTATTTTTACTCACCTGCCACAGAAATATTCTCTAATTTTATCTCTGCAAAATCTAACTCACTTTTCTGCATAAGTACCATGATTCAGTTCGTTGCCAACCACGAAGACCTGTCGACCGACAAAGGCTTTCAATTCAAGTTCTACTGCGACAAGTGTGGCAACGGCCACATGTCGCGTTTTAAGCCCAGTGCCATGGGCATAGCGGGCAGCCTGCTGAGTGCGGCCGGCAGCCTCTTCGGCGGCATCTTTCATCAGGTGGAAGACGCCACCTACCAGATGCAGCGAGCCGTGGGCGGCAAGGCCCACGACTCGGCCATGGAAGAGGCCGTGGCCGAGGGCAAGAAGCACTTTAAGCAGTGCACCCGCTGCGGGCACTGGGTGTGCCCCGACGTGTGCTGGAACCACAGCGCCGGCCTCTGCGAAGACTGCGCCCCCGACGAGCAGGAAGAGCTGGCCGCCCAGAAGGCGCAGGCCACGCGCGAGCAGATTCAGGAGAAAACCCGCAGTCAGGACTACACCCGCGACCTGGACTTCAAGTCCAAGGCCGGCATTGTGCAGTGCGCCAACTGCAGCACCAAGCTTGCGGCCAGCCAGAAATTTTGCCCGGAGTGCGGCACCACCAATGCAGCCGCCCAGCAGAAGGAGAAGTTTTGCGGCAGCTGCGGCGAAAAGATGAAGCCCGGCCAGCGGTTTTGCGCCGAATGCGGGGCCAGCCAGGGTTAATGCCCCCTAAGCGGTTTTGTAGAAGGCCTGCCGGGATATTGGCAGGCCTTTTAACTGGTAACTTCATTAGCCCTCGCCCCTCGATGCACTTGGTTTATGAGACCTTCGCTAATCATCCCATCTTTGGTATGGTAAACGAAGGCCTACTTCGTACTATTGAGAAATCAGCGAAACTTACACCTTCGCTAACCTAAATGTAGGCAGCAATGCTAAAAACCCAGCAGTATTGCTTCTCATTGACAAACCGTTAATCAGCATTCTTGCATTTCATAAATGTAAGTTCGTAAATGAAGCACTGCTGCCCACATTGGTTTTGTGCAATTCTGGCTTAAGGGAAGTACAATCGGCAACGGTACATATCTAGGCTTCATTTCCGGCAGACTGAATACTGCCAGGCAGCAGTTCATAACTTCAACTTTTATTCATAAATTTAGCTTTAGTTATCGATGGCAGTTGGTTAATTTCACAACTGCACAAAGCCCCGTTCGTTGTGCGCAATCCCTGTGAGTCCGGGGACATGAAGACAATTGCGGTGACTACTATCCGGCTAAAAAAACCGTGCTGATGGGTATAGGTTTAGAGACTGTTGCCCGCTAGTTTCGTTATCTTCAATAGCTCACTTTTTAAATCATCATATGCGTTTTATCTTTTTAGCACTCATACTTTCTTCCGCCGGCAGTCAAATAATTTATGCGCAATCGCTAACTCCTGCCGACATCCAACGCCAAAAAGAACATAAGGCCTACCAGGATGCTTACCTGGAGGGGATTCGCACCGCTGATTACCGACCAAAGACTTATAGCGGAGGCGCTGATCCAAAGGTGGCGCAGGAACTGGCTGACCTTTTTGCCGCAAGAGCCGGAAAGAAAACGAGTGCGCAGAAAAAAGCAGAAGAGGAAGCAGCCACTAAAAAGTATTATGATGATTTAAAACAAAAACAGGACGCTTTCGACAAACGGCTTGATTTTAATTTGTTTGTGAGTAAAAATTATAGAGAGCCGATAAAATTTGATTATTTGAACGTCGGGTTTGATGCAATTGAGGCCAGGAACTATTCTTATGAAGAAGTCAAAAGCGATAATGGATACCTGGAATTAAAGCCCAATCCAGCGTATTTCCGAGCCAAGGGTCTGCTGCTACAATTAAAAAACATAGAAGCCACTGCCCCCTTTCCTGATGTGATGGCTCTTATCTTGGAACTCCAGGCTACGCCGGCACCGGTTACCTCGCTAGCCGCCCTGCAACGGTTGGTGAAACGCTTTCCTGAAAAAATTGACGTGATACATGCGGCCATGGGAAAATCCTTTCGCCCTTACTTCTTTGATTGGCGGGAAAAACCAGGGGATGTTAGCGCTGGTAAAAAGGGTAAGCAAAAAAATGTGTTGTGGAGCGAACCGGAAGGCACTTTAAAGTACATGCTGGAGAGTTACGAAGCTTACCTGACTTACGATACACCGTCAGCTTTAGCAGCTTTTAAAAATATACATCTACTTGAAGACCAACCCATTGTAACTTTGGCTTTCATTGCTGAAGTTCACAAGGATAAAAAACGGGTGGGCGAACTTTGCCGGATTTTACTGCTGTCGCCCAACCCGGACGATAAAACCTTGCTTTCCGCAAAGGAGTATCGTGACAATGCTTATCGCCGTATTTATCAAATCAGTAAGCACAACTACACCTATAATCTTGGACAGTACTACAATCGTTTTCCCGATGGCGTCCTAGCACCTTATTCAGCCGATGAAGTTCGGCAAATTGCGGCCGCCCAAGGCCTAAAGCCCATTGATGTCATCCAGGCAATCACTGATACACAGGCATATTCTCGCTTTTCTGCGGGAGGTAAGTTATCCAAGGAAGAAAAGAAGTACTGGAAACTTGACGAGTTGTTAAAGGAATTAGCGGCAGGAGGTGATGCGGATGCAAAATTATTTTTGGCAACGCAAAAGTAACGTTACTTCCTATGAGGCGTTTCTGGAAGGGCCCACTCTCACTGCGCCTCAGCAATGGCAAAAAGAGTATCAAGACAATTTTTGGCAAGAAAAAATACGGCGGACATTCTTACACTGCTGGAACAGGAATCTGGGGTATGGGAAGAAGCACAAGCACACAACAGCGGATTTGCAATATGGTGGCTGACGAATAGATGCTGGGCAAATCAACATTATTCAACTTTCCCAATAAACTTAAGCCGACGGAACACGGCATGCCACCACATCGCAAAGCCTTGTTCATTACCCACCCCAATAGCCGCCGCAATCAACTGTAATTGCGAGGGCTTTTTTATTTCAATTCAAACTTACTTCTGCTGCGTCAGTCCACTTCGCGGCTTTCACGGTAACGTCTTTCAGCTGGCCGCAGACCTATAAGAATTGGAGTAAGGCTGTTGGCCAGATGCCTGATATGAAAGGCTGGTTTGCCCTGGATTACGCATGGCACTTTACCATGCGCGGACTACAATTCTACGCTCCTGCTATTTCGTGCTGAAGGATACCCCCACGGTCACATTGGTGTTGTCGGTGGGCTTGCCTTCCAGCACCCGGCTTTCGAAGGTATAGTTGTAGGTGCCCGTGATGGCGAAGCGGGGCGTGAAGCGCAGGGCCAGCGTGGTTTGCTGGGTGGCGCGGTAGTCGCTGGCCAGCTCGAGGTTGGGCTGATAGAAGGAAACCGAATTCAGAGAGAATACCCGGTAGGAATACGCCACTTTCAGCCGCACGGAGTTGCGGGTGACTACCCGCTCGCTGCCATTCTGGAAGTACGTTGCCTCGCGGATGAGCAGGTTGCTCAGGGCCACTTCGCGGCCCAGTGAGTCGGTGTAGAAGGCCCAGCCCGGCCCGGCGCCGGCCTGCACCCGGTTGAGGATGCCGCGCAGGTTGCTGCGCTCGTAGCCGCCCAGGCCGTAAAAGCGGAAACGTCCTTTCCAGTAGTAAGGCGTGGTATTGGCCAGCAGCTCCCGCTCCTTGAGCAAGCCATCCTGCTTGCCGAAGATGAAGCTGGCCGTGAGGGGGGCGCCAAAGTGCTTGCCGCGCAGCAGCGTAACTGCGTGCGAGGTCGAGATAAGCGTGCGGTTCACGCCCCCGGCCGTGTACTGCCCGGTAAGCTGCCCTTTGTACTGAATGATGGTAGTGTCGGGCTTTTGGGCCAGGGCGGGGAAGCTAAAAGACAAAGCCGCCGCAACAAGCACTGTGCGCGGCAGCTGCCGCGGGTAAGCTGCCTGCCATGGGCGGGCCAGCCGGTGTGGCAGCAGCGACCGGCAGTAACCGGCTGCTGGCATCGCCGTACTAAAAGGGCCACCGGCCAAACTCTGGCCCGTGGTTTCCTTCACCTTCCTTTCCCAATGCCGAATGAAGTACAATATTGATAACATCAAAGTCGATTTGCAAACCGTAGGCTTCTCCGAAAGCCAGGGCCTGGTAGACCAGGTTGAAAGCGAGCTGCGCCGGGTCATGCGCTTCCGCAGCGACATCGTAGCAACCGACGTGTACCTGCGCGAAGACGGCTCCAACCCCGAAAACAACAAGCACGTGCGCTGGCGCCTGGGCATCCCCGGCAAGGATTTGTTTGCCGAAGGTAGCGGCGCCACCTGGAACGCCAGCCTGCGCGACGCCAGCGAAAAGCTCAAGCGGCAGTTCGTGGATTAGCACTCAGGGGCTTGCGGCCAGGGCGCTGGCTCGCGCAATCTCACCGCTACAAAAAAAGGCCCGTCGGTACTGCCGGCGGGCCTTTTTTTGTAGCTTTCGCGCTTTCCCGCAATAGGCAGCCAGGCCGCTGTGCCTCCTGTGCAATTGCTCTGAATACCGCTCCTATGACAGTAGAAAACATGTCATCCTTTTCGCTGGATAAGACCCTTGAAATACTCCGGCAAACGCCGGCTACCCTTCTTCACCTCACTGGCGGGCTTTCCGACTTCTGGGTAACCCGTAACGAAGGCCCCGATACGTGGTCGGTGTACGATGTAGTGGGTCACCTCATACATGGCGACAAAACCGACTGGCTGCCGCGAGTGCACACCATTTTGTCGGCTAGCCCAGAAAAGCAGTTTGTGCCCTTCGACCGGTTTGCACAGTTTGAAGCCAGTAAAGGCAAAACCTTACGCGAGCTGCTGCAGGAATTTCAGGCCGTACGGCAGCAGAACTTAACGCAGCTGCGTGCCTTGCCCATTACGCCCGGCGACCTCGACAAAACCGGCATCCACCCTACTTTCGGCCCGGTCACCCTCCGGCAGCTTCTCTCGACCTGGGCAGTTCACGACCTCGACCATATTGCACAAATTGCCAGGGTGATGGCCAAGCAGTACCAAGCCGAAACCGGCCCCTGGATAGCGTTCTTGAAGGTACTGAATTCATAAGCCGCGCGCCCTTCTTTACCCCACGCATACAGTTCGGCTGCACAGGCCCAGCGCAAGCCGCCTCTGCCAGGCGCTTGTGCCACCACCAGAAACTAATGCTTCACTATGACCACTCCACAACGAAACCTGGCCGCCAGCTTTCTGATAAGGCTGGTCTTGACGCTGCTGCTGCTTGCCTGGGCGGTCCAGCCTTTCACCAGCGGCAGTAGCCAGGGAAATATTTTAGAGGATGTCTCCGGAATTGGAATTCCCGGCACGATGCTAATTGTGGGCTTGTTTTTCGGCATGGTGGCTTTTTACTGCCGCACGCTGCAAAAATGCCTGGCGCTGATAAAGCCAGAAAACAGAAAAGCAAAGCCGCACTCGGTATGGTACATGTTTGCTATTCCCTTTAATTTCGTTGAGGACTTCTTTATCGTAATCGACTTAGCGAATTCGCTGGAAGAAGAAAAGAAAACCAACGTGGGGCTACGCGATATTACCGATTATGGTATGGTTTCGGGAATTGGCTGGTGCATCGCCCAGCTTTTGTCCTTTGTACCAGGCCTCGTGGGCCAGCTGGCGGGTGCGGTGGGTATGCTGCTGGTATTCCATCACTGGATTCATATTTCCAGGATTAACCGGCTGCTCTTGCAAAACCAGGGGCTAAACAGGAGCCAACTAACTCCTATGAGTTAAGCGCTTGCAACCACAATATAACGCAACCCTACCTCCAGCTGCTCTTCTCAATATGCATTTTATTTGCTTTCAGCAATATGCTGGAAAATGGTCTTGTTTCCGAAGGTCGAATATGCACTCATCCTACATCGCCAAAAATTAATAATAACTGTTAAATTCTTAGGTATGAGTATGGTGCGCAAGATTTTCAAGACGATAATTTTCATCATCATTTCATTCGCTTGCACCAATACTTTTGAAGGACATGCAAGGGGCAGTAAAGTTTTTGTTAGCGTTGACAGTAGAATAGTGAACAGGTATAAAGACAGCTTGCTCCTTGATAAAACAAGTGAAGTTATTATTTTTCAAACCACTATGTTGTTCGACCATATCAAAAGTAGCGACGGCCTTTTGACTTTCATCATTTGGAGACAGAACAATAACTGCTTGACGGTAATCGTGAGCGACAGTAAAATTTATTCTGTGACTCCTTTTTCCGGACAAGATATTTTCAATTATGGCAACAAGCACATAACATATGTAACTCAGGATGAGAAAACACTAAAATTTACACCCCCAATATTTGGCAATGCTGTGTATTTCTTTTCTAAAACAGCCAGCAACTACTTTGAATTTACCGGGACCAATTCTCAACCTTGGACATATGTTCCAAGAAGCAAGAAAAAAGAAGATATGCGAAAGGAATATTTCAGCTTAATCTATTCAACCTTAAAGAAGGAGAAGCTCAATTTAAGAGCTTTAAGAAACTATAAAAGACACACATAGGCAGACTGAATTACTTACTGCCAATAAAAAGCCTTTTCGATTCGGACAAATTGCCTTCGTTAATTTACCCAATTACAATAATATTGTACAAATTCTAATTATTTACACTATACAGTTAACGCAACCAATGGCTTTGCTATCCCAAACGTCAGGAGTTATTCAAGAGCGATATCAAAACTGAGAAACAGACAACAAACCTCATGGCAATCTGTACAATGGAAAAGCATATCTCACAATGGCAAGCTTATACTTTTATGACGATAATGGTTTTTGGCAATGCCTGCAACGTGCCAGATAAAACTATCTTACCAACAGAGCATCCAAAACTCATAAAAACAATTGGCGACCCCAGGTATGGCAATGTTCAGTGTAGCCTGCAGGACGAAGCCGGTAATCTTTGGTTCGGCACCACAGAAAATGGGCTTTATAAATATGACGGGAAATCGTTTAGACAGTTTTTAGTGACCGATGGGCTGACTAGTAATAACATCTATTCCATTTTGGAGGATAAGGAGGGTAAAATCTGGATTGGCACCCACGCAGGGCTTTGTATTTATGATGGGAAAACATTTACTGAATTCAAGATTCCTTTACCAAGGAATCTGACTCATAACGCGAACTCCTACAATCGCAACTCGCATTGGGTATACAACAGACTAAACGCATTCGGCCAGTTGGGCTAACAGGCGGTCAAGAAAGGTGTCGTCCCAGGCCAGGCGCTTGCGCTTGACTTTG